>NZ_WBKS01000036.1:0-47609 GCF_008868145.1 Micromonospora sp. AMSO1212t | reverse complement strand
CGCAGGCAGAATCCGGCGAGTGGCCTCACCGACCGGTCAGTCGTTGTCCCGCCGACGGTGAGCTTGTCGCCTCCGAAACTTATCGAGATATTTACATGCCATGATTTTGTGCGCTGAGGCTACTAACTGCCCCGCCATCCGTCAATGACCTCGCTGCCAGCAGGAGCGCCGGACGGCAGGGTGGATTTTCGACCGGACGAGTGCCGAAAGTTTCGGAGCAGGTGACGTGACTCTGCCGGAAGGAGCCACCGGCGGCTCTCTCGTCCGCGCCCGGACAGCGGCCTGACTCCGGTCGCCGCGGCGCGTCTCGGGCTGACCTGCTCGGCGGCCGCGCCGTCCTGAGCGGCGCCTCGGCGGACACATCGATGCCTGTCAGGACTTTCGGTGGATCTTCTCGTAGGTGTCGAGGCTGACGTTCCCAGACGGCTGTGCCGTCGCGAGGGTTGTAAAAGCCTTCGACACAGGAGAAGACCTCCATCTCCAGTTCGTGACGGGATGGCCATGCCCGGGTGTGGACCAGTTCGGCCTTGAGGGTGGCGAAGCGACATGAGAGCGTGCTCGGTCTTGAGTCGGGCTCCCCGCCGTCAGGTAACTCTGTCGCCGTGTCGTGCCGGCTCCGCCGACAATGCTCACCGTACTGCGATACGACGAGAGTCGAAGGGTGTTGCTGGAGTGGGTCGACGGTTGGGCGGACACGAATGGCCGGTGATGGTCAGTACCGTTCACCTCGGCCGCCATCGGTACCGGGTCATGCGGCCGGCAAGGCCGCCGGGGTTCGCCGGTCTGTACGAGGGCCCTCTTGGAGCCCAGTTCTGCCTCGACGCGGAAACAGCGATGCTGTTCGCTCTGGCGTGGGGGCTGGCTGCCCGGTCGCCGCACACGATCATCTATCTTCCCCTACGTCGCGCGGCACTTCCCCACCATCACAGTTGGGGGCGCCCGCTCGACCTGGTGTTGCTGCATCACCGCCTCGCGTTCCCGCCGTCGCGGTGGAAGCAGGTCCGTTCCCGGTTGGGGACCGGTCGGCCACACACCGTCGTCCTACCCGGTCAGGCGTGGCCGGCGCGGTCGATCGATGATCACCGGCGAGTCCGGCATCAAGAGTTCCGCGATCATCTGCGGTGGGACATCGCCGCCGACACGTTGGTGCTCACCGGCAGCCGCGAAGCGTTCGAGTTGGAAGCCGACCAGGTCCGCGCCTTGGCCGAGGAGTGCCCCGCCCATCGCGCTCGCGTCCCCGGCACGCACTGCTGCGCCGAGATCGGCATGGGCAGAACGCGCCGCCACCCCGACCGACGCCGGCCGTACGCCGAACTGCATGCCGAATACTCACGGTAATGCCGAGGTCCGGCAGCGGCAGGCCACGGCAAGGAACTCGCGGCAGATCCGTGCATCCGATCTTGACCCCTCAACGACTCGTGCTGCATTTCGCCGGTGCCGCCGGGACCATCTCGGCTTGCACCAGCGTCTCGTTGCCGCGGCAGCACATCACCGCGTAGGCCGCAGCGCCGTGGACGCCAACGGTAGCGGCCGAGAAAGGCGGAACTGCGGCTCGCAGAAACGCGTTGGTCGGCCGGCCGGCACGGCGCTGGAAGCGGGGGCAGGAGAGGCAGTCATACATTACCGTGCGTAACCAGCGGTGATGAACGCCAGCACGCCAGTCGTAGCGGAGGAAGCGGATGGCACCGCAACGAGCAAAGGCGCGCTGCCCTCAGCACGTCCTTGACCTCAACCAAGCTTCAGCTTGAACACTGGCCGGGACGCCGTCTCATGCAAGGGGTGCTACACATGCGCGCAATCCAGGTGGCCGTGTTCGGTGGCCCGGAGGTGCTGCGTCCCGCGGAACTGCCCGACCCGGTACCCGGACCCGGCCAGGTCGTCGTCGGTATGGCTGCGGTAGACGTCATTCTCCTCGACACCCTGCTGCGCAGCGGCTGGGGCCAGGACTTCTTCCCGCGGACGTTGCCGTACGTGCCGGGTGGCGGAGGAGCGGGCACGGTGGTGGAGACCGGCGAAGGGGTGAACCGGGCATGGATCGGTCGCCGTGTGGTCGTACGGACCAGCACCGGTTACGCCGAACGGATCGTCGCGGACGTCGAGGAGACCATGCCGGTGCCCGACGGACTGGCCATCGAGGTGGCGGCCGCGCTGGTGCACGACGGCGTGACCGCGCTCAGCCTGGACCGGCTGGGCAGGCCGGAGAAGGGAGAATGGGTGCTGGTCTCAGCGGCTGCCGGTGGAGCCGGCTCGCTGCTGGTGCAGTTGGCCGTCGATGCCGGCGCCCGGGTGGTCGCCGCCGCATCCAGCGACGTCAAACTGGCACTGGCCCGCGAGCTGGGCGCGGAGGCTGCCGTCGATTACACGCGATCGGACTGGATCCGCCGGGTGCGGCAGGCGACCGGTGGCGGTGCGGCGTTGGTCTACGACGGGGCGGGTGGCCCGCTCGGCACGGCCACCTTGGGCGCGGTGGCCGACGGCGGCCGGTTCGTCACCTACGGCACCGCCGACGGGTTCGCCGCACCGGACCCAGAGTCGGCCGCGCGCCGCGGTATAC
Source organism: Micromonospora sp. AMSO1212t (assembly GCF_008868145.1). NCBI lineage: Bacteria > Bacillati > Actinomycetota > Actinomycetes > Micromonosporales > Micromonosporaceae > Micromonospora > Micromonospora sp. AMSO1212t. The sequence continues at coordinate 45,055 of NZ_WBKS01000036.1, read as the reverse complement.
GGGTGCTCGCTCCGCTACTGGACGGTCCCCCGAACCAGGAAACCGTGCGCGAGCTGCTGGGCCGTGCACTGGAACGTGCTGCGGAGGGACGGCTGCGGCCGGCGATCGGCGCCGCCTACGCGTTGGAGCAGGCCGCTGATGCCCACCGTGCACTTGCCGCCCGCACAACGGTGGGCAAGTCACTGTTGTTGGTCGGCGGCCGAACGGCCAGCTGACTTGTCGTCGTCGGCACCGGGCCGGGCACCGTCGCGGCGCCGACGCCGGCTCCCCGCTGCCGAACAGGCGTACGACGGTCAGCGCGACAGCATCCGGCGGACCCGGCCGCCCACCGCCTGCTTGACCTGCTCGCGCAGTGGCTGCGCGCGGTGTGCCTTGAGTTTCTGCTGCAGCGTCCGGTTCTCGTCGCGCAGCCACTGCATGCGCGCCAGCAGTTCGTCGGTGGTGTAGGCGGAGGCCGGCCGGACCGCCTCCGGGTAGGCGGTTTGGCGGACCTGCATGTCGAAGCGGGCGGCGCTGTCCCCGTCGGCGAACGAAAGGCCGAGGTCGTGCTTGGCGAGGAACGCGGTGATCCGCGCGAAACGCTCCTTGTGGCCCTCGTTCAGGGCCGTGTAGTCGGCCTCCTCGTAGAGTTGGGCGGCATCGACGTCGGCCGGTGCGTCGCGCATCAACCGGTGCGGGATGTCGAAGTAGCGGGCCAGTTCCAGGGTGCGCGAGTCGTGTGCGAGGAGATACCCGGGAGTGCCGGAGACCAGCGCCGTGATGGTGCCGTGGATCCGGGTGCCGAAGGCGAAGTCGAAGCCGGAGAGATACTCCATCCACGGCCACGGGTCCACGAACATCCGCACCTTGTCCTCGACGAAGAGCGGGTGTGAGGTGTGGATCGGCATGTCGTCGGTCTTGCCGCGCAAATTCGGTGCGTCGCCGTAGAGCAGGGTGCCGAGGGTGTACAGGCCCTGCGCCAGGTAGCGCAGGTTCGGGTAGCGCTCGTGGTGGTGGCGGACGATCGGGGCCAACGCGCGGACGTATGGCGAGATGACGAACGCGAGCCGATCCTCGGTGCCCAGGGTCGCCTTCGCCTTCTCGACCCGGAAGCTGTCGCCGTGCAGGAACATCGACGGGCAGCCGATCTGCTCGACGGCGGAGAAACCCAGCGTACGCAGGTAGGTCTCGCTGATCTCGCCGCGTACGCCGATGCTGTGCGATCGGTCCAGCACCGCCCGGCAGAACGCCTTCACCGGCTCGTCGATCGGGCGCAGGTACTCCAGGTCGCCGTCCACGTCGGTCTGCGCTCCGACCCCCAGCACCACCACCGGGATCTTGAGCCGCTCGATCAGCCGGGTCATCGACATCAGCCGGTTCGCGTAGTCGTGGCGAAAGGCGTTGGCCAGCGGGATCACAAAGACGTCGTACTTCTCGTTGATCTCGTCGGCATCGCGCGGGTCCGCCCGGAACCGCGATGGGGTGATCTCCGCCGCCGAGGTGGCCAGAAGCTTGTGCGCGGCGTGGCTGAAGACCAGGTTACCGCTGTTCTTGCCGATCCAGTCCCGTTCGTAGGTCTCCTCGGCGGTGACGACGTCGAACGGGCCCTTGCGGGCTCGCAGCAGGATCCGCTGGTGCATCCGGGGTGTCCACCCTTCGTCCCGGACGCCACGGCGCCCGGCGAGGCCGAAGCGGCGCGATCGGCCGAGCACGACCCCGTTCCGTGCAGGAGCCGAAATCCTACCGTCTCCACGCCGGTCCGGATCCCACTGACCGGCCGTCCCGTCGGCCCGAAGGTGGGCGGAGTACGCGGACCTGGCCGTGGTCGGGCAGCAGCACAGGAAGACTCGCAGTTCGGAATCGATATGGACCAGATAGTCAGATGACACCGTGCGTCACCAGCGGTAATGAACACCGGCCCGCCCGGAGCGGCAGATGAGAATCGGATACTCTGTGCCGGCAGGGCTGGCAGGCGATGCCCCTGACCGTGAGCGCAGCTTCCTCCGACACGTCACACGCTCGGGCTCGACCGGTCCGTGCACTGCTCGACTCGAGAGGCACGCCTATGTCCGGCACGACCGACCCCGTCACGTACCTCATCGTGGACGGGGAGAACATCGATGCCACTCTCGGCAACAGTGTTCTGGAACGCCGGCCGGCCCCTGCGGAGCGACCCCGGTGGGAGCGTCTGCGGGACTTCGCGCGGGACACGTGGCAGCAGCCAGTGAAGGCGCTGTTCTTCCTCAACGCCTCGGGCGGCGGTCTGCCGATGCCCTTCGTCCGGGCCCTCCTGAGCATGGAATACCGGCCTATTCCGCTCGCTGGATCATCGGATCAGAAGGTAGTGGACATCGGCATCCAGCGGACGTTGGAGGCCATCGCCCGGCGCCCGGGCAATGTGATGCTCGCCAGCCACGACGGCGACTTCCTGCCGCAGGTCGACGAGCTCCTACGAAGTGATCATCAGGTCGCGGTCGTCGGGTTCAAGGAGTTTCTCAACGCCGGCTTCGCCGATCTGCCGGGCCTGCATGTATTCGACATCGAGGAGGATGCGGGCTGCTTCACCAACATCCTTCCTCGGGTTCGCATCATCGACCTCGAAAACTTCGACCCTGAGCGCTTCTTGTAAGCAGGGCAGCGTCCACGGACCGGCCGCGAGAGCTGTAGTCGTCGTACCGACCGCGTCAGCTGAAGTGACCACTATCGGCCGGACAGTCAACGCCGGTAACTGAAGTCCGTTCAAGTGACGGTGCCGGTCGGCCACATTACGACGGCATTCTCTCACCTTCCCGGCACCACTAAACCGGCCTCGTAGGCGCACACGACGAGCTGGGCTCGATCACGGGCCGACAATTTGAGCAGCAGTCGGCTCACGTGGGTCTTGACCGTGTTGAGGCTGACGGTGAAGTGTTCGGCGATCTCCGCGTTCGACCGGCCGGCCGCAACCTGAACCAGCACTTCCCGTTCGCGCTCGGTCAGTTCGTCGAGCGCCCCCGGTGCGGTTGCCAAGGCGTGGCCGGACGTGCTTCGCACGAACTCCGCGACCAGTCGGGTGGTCAGCCGTGGGGTCAACAGCGCCTCACCACCGGCGATGATGCGGATGGCGCTGAGCAGGTCTTCCGGAGGGGTGTCCTTGAGTACGAAACCGCTTGCTCCGGCACGCAGCGCGGCGAAGACGTGCTCGTCCTCGCCGAAGGTCGTGACTATCAGTACACGGGCGTCGATGCTGTCGTCGTCGGCGATGTGCCGGGTGGCTTCGAGGCCGTCCATGACCGGCATGCGGATGTCCATGAGCAGGACGTCCGGGCGAAGTGCACGGCTCTGCCGGACCGCCGCGGCACCGTCCGATGCCTCGCCGACCACCGTGAGCCCCGGTGAGGTTTCCAAAAGCACCCGGAATCCGGCTCGTACCAGCGCCTCGTCGTCCACGACCAGGACACGGATCGGCTCGGTAGTGCCGTCAGCGCCGACCGCCGGTTCAGCCATGGCGCTTCCCCTCGCTGCGGTCAGCGTGTGCCGTCGTCCATCGAAGTGGGAACTGAACGCGCACTGCGTAACCACCGTCCGGACATGGGTCGGCCGTGACGGTGCCCTCGTACAACGCGACACGGTCCCGCATCCCGGCCAGGCCGTGTCCGCTGCCCGGCCCGGCCCCGGACGGGCCGGCGACGGGGGCGGCGTTGAGCACCGAGATGCTGATTCCGTCCGGGCCGCTGGTGACGTCGACGGATGTTGTCACCCGGCCGGCGTGGCGGACCACATTCGTCAGCGCCTCCTGCACGACCCGGTAGGCCGACTCCTCGACCGGTGGTGGTGCGCCGGCCGTCTCGGACAGTGTGAGCGTGATCGGGTAGCCGTCATCGCGGAGATTGTCGACGAGCGACCGGATGTGTGCGAGTGTCGGTCGTTCGACGGCCGGGCCGGCCGTCAGCGCACCCGCCGTGCCCAACGGATCCCCCGAAGCGTCCCGCAACGAGTGCAACACCGCTCGTAACTCGTCCAAAGCGCTGCGGCTGGCCGTCTCAATCGCCGACAGCGCGGCCAGCGCCTCCTCCGGCCGCTGTTCGAGCACCACCCGTGCCACGCCCGATCGGACTGCGATCATGCTCAGCGTGTGCGACACGATGTCGTGGACGTCCGCCGACACCCGGACCCGTTCCTCGGCGCGGACCCGGCGCTCCGCCTCCCGGGCTCGCTCCGCCGTCTCCGCGCGCAGCCGACGCTCCGCCTGTCGACGGGTACCGAACGCGTACCCCACCAACCAGGCTGGAATGGCGAGAACCAGTTGGATCGCGTTCTGCCCGGTGGCCGGGTGCAACTGCATCGCGGTCAATTCCGCCATGGTGACCAGCCCGACCGCCGCCACGCTGGCCCGCAGCGACACCTCGCGCGGAAGCCGATCGGCCACGGTCAGCACCGCGATCCCCAAGGCTGGGCCCGCGTTGCTGTGGAACACCGTGAAGCCGACATCGGCCAGCGCTGCCACGGCGAGGACCAGCGACACCGTCACGAGTACCGGTACCGGGACGGCCCGGCGCGCCGCCAGCGGCACGGCCGCGGCGGTGCCGAGGACCAGGATCGCCGCCGTCGGCCCATGTCCGGAACCGCGGAGCAGGACCGGGAGAGTGAACAGTCCGAACGACCCGACGGCCAGAGCGATGTCCAGCAGATCGGGCCATGGCAGATCGCTCCGGCCCAGTCGCATGTGGATCACGTTAGCGAAACGTATCGACGAAGGCGTCATGCGCGAGAATGACGGTGCCGCCTCCGAGGGAGGCCCCGGATCATGCTGGCGAGCGACGCCCGGGCCGGTCGGTGTGGCGCACTGTTCCAGTCATGACAAACCACCGGCTGCAGCTGTCCCGTCCCGCCGTCGTCACCGCGACCGTTTCCGTGATAGCCGGACTGGCCAGCGGAGTCGCGAGGTACCTCCACCGATCCGACACGCTCGAACCACAGATCGCGGGCACTGAGGCGTGGCTGCCGCATCTCGGCGTCCTCGCGGTCGTGACCGTCTGGTTCGCGGTGGCATCCCGCCGTAGCTCGCTCGGCTGGAAAGTGATCTTCGTGCCGCTCGGACGTCCGATGGCAGCACGGATCGGAGCCACATTCCGGTCCGGGGCCGGCGTTCCGGTTTTGCTGCGCTGCCTGGCCGTCGCCTTCCTCGTACTGCTGGAGGTGTACATGGCGTGGCGCATCGGACTGCAGGTCTTCGCCGGGCTGGACCCTAACTTCCCCCGCAACGCCTGGGGCGGCCCGTCATACCTCGGCGCGATGTTCTGTCACTACCTCGACGGCGCCCTGCTGTACCCGATCTGCCACGTCCTGCTCCGGCGAGCCACTGTCCCCGCCGCCCGGGAAGAAGGCGTCGCCGTGTGATCGGACAAGGTGAATCCGGCCACCAACCGAATGCCGATTACTGAACCTTCTGCTCGCCCTGTAGCTCCATATTGGCCCCGTCCCGGGAGCCTGGTAGCCCTTGTGATGCCCGGCGAGGTGATTCTCGGCGGCATCTCTGAGGATCGGGGTTCGGGACGAACGCCAAAGGTTTCAAGGTCTTGTCGTCTGTCAGCGTGGCCGGCTGGCCGGGCCGATGCCGGCCGGAGCGACCGGCCTGGTCTCCAGCAAGCCGGAAAGGCCGGCCCGACGTCTCGGCCATCACCGGGATGCGGCCCGCTTTACGTCCATCAGCTCAAGCACCTCGTCGCTGAGTCCGTGGATCGCGATGTCGTCACGCTGGCTCTCCCACCGTTCGCGGTCGAGCACCAGGTTGATCTGCTCCTGGCGGGCACCGTCGAAAGCCCGGATCGTGGTGCCGTTCGACTGATAGCCGAGCGACCACGAGACTCCCAGCGACGGCGCGTTGGTGGACCAGGCGGCGGACTCGGCGCGATCCGCTCCAAGCCCCGCGAACGCGAGATGCAGGATGGCGCCCCGCATCTCCTTGCCATACCCACGCCGCTGGAACCGCCGCGCGATCCATGACCCCGTCGAGACGGTCTTGGTGATCCCGAAGTCCTGCGCGCCGATCTCCTGCACCCCGACGCACGCGCCATCGACCTTCACAGCCATTACCAGGTTCCATCTGCTCGGCCGCCAGTCCGCCAGGGACGCCCAGTAGTACCGCAAGAACGACCACTCGGCCTGGGGAGACGGTCCCGACTCCCACCCCGCTACGGGCGAACGCGCCAGAAAGCGGTTCTGCGGATCGTAGATGCCGGCTGCCGCATGGATCGCCAGTTCGGCAAGCTCATCCTCACCCGGCACAGCCAGCTCAAGCACCGACGTCGTCACCCGCAGACGGCGCACGGGCCAGATCTCGGCCAATGTCATCCGAGCATCATGCCCTGTCCTGCCGTCTGCCATTGCCCGCAGATGTTGGGGGATCTCCTCGTCGGGCAGTGGTACACCGTCCAGCCTTCCCGGACGGGGCGAAGGCCGATCGTCCGGTAGGGTGCTCCACCTTGTTCCCGTCCGGAAAGGCCGGTAGCCCTTGTGGTGCCCGACGAGGCGATTCACCCCGGCCGATCTCTGAGGGCCGGGGGTTCGGGGCAGAGCCGCGAGGTCTTCATGGTTCTTGTCGTCCATCAGTGTGGCCGGCCGGCCCGGCCCGATATCCGGATCACCCTCTGACCTGCGTCGGGACGGCCGGACGCGGAACTCCTGGCCGCGTTACTCGCACAGGGCTACACCGAGTGGGATGACGACGCTTGAGCTGGCCGCAGGAGCGGGCACCGGCAGGTGCGACGCCTTGAGGAACGGATAGACAGGTGTGAGCGAGGAGGCCGCGTCGGCGGTCAACGGTGGGCCAGGTGGGCCCGGCCCGTCTCGCGCAGCCGCGCGTGCACGCCGTCGTACGCGGTCACCCCGCCCAGGTAGCGGCGGGCCACCCGAGCCAGCATCGTGTAGTTCGGGTCGCAGACGTTGCCCACCGGCGCTTCACCGGCCTGGCTGACCAGCTGGTACGCGTCGAGCTGGTCCAACCCCATCAGCTCGGCCGTCCAGGTGACCAGGTCGTGCTGGCTGATCCGGTACGCGTCCTCCAGCGGCTGGGCCGAGCCGGTGCTCATCAGCGCGTCGTCGGACTCCAGCCGCGGCCACGGCGTCGACACGCCCTTCACCAGGTCGAGAATCAGAGTGGTGTTCATCGCCGCCTCGACCCCGGTGCCGCACACCTCGCCGTGGCCCTGCCGGCAGTGACCGTCACCCACCGCGAACAGCGCACCCGGCACGTTCACCCCGAAGTACGCGGTCACGCCGGCCCGCAGCTCGGGCGAGTCCATGTTGCCGCCGTGGGCGTCCGGCACGATCGTCATCCGCGACTCGAACGCCGCCGGCGCCACCCCCATGGTCCCGTGCATCGGGTCCAACGGCAGCGCCACCGTGTAGTCGCCGCGCCGGGCCCGGTACGTCACGGTGCCGGCGGCGACGTCGACGTCGTACATCCAGACCAGCTCGTCGAGCGGCGGGTGCAGCATGGCCGTGGCGTGCGTCCCGGTCAACGCGCCGAAGTGCGGAAAGGTGCTGGAGACCGCCCAGTCCCGGGCCGGTTCGACGGCCACCACGTGCACCGCAAGCGTGTCCCCCGGTTCGGCGCCCTCGACGTGGATCGGCCCGGTCACCGGGTTGAGATAGGGGAACTCACACACCCGCGAGGGCAGGTCGTCGATGCCACGCACCCGGCCGCCGTAGCAGTCCTCGGTGTACAGCTGCACGACGGTGCCGGGCCGGACCCGCAGGACCGGCTCCCGGCCGCCGAAGGTGTACGACATCTCCGCCGGCTCGGGCCGGTAGGTGACGACCTCGGTCATGGCAACTCCTCGTCGCGGTCGGTGGTGGAAGCCGAGCACCTGTGCTGCTACCCGGGCGTTGATCACGACCTGCAGCCGGATGGCGAACCCGCACCATACCGATGACGCGCAGGCTTGCCCGACCGCAGCCGGGACGCGCAGACTTGGCGGATGCGCCCGGGGATGGCAGACGGCCGTCTACCAGCGGCTCCGCGTGCCGTGACGCACCCGGCTGTCTGGTCGGTGCCGGCGATGGCGCTGCTGGTGCTCGTGGCCATGCCGTTCAACGACGCGTTCTACGGTTTCTGGGTCAACTACGACGCGCAGGGTGACGCACAGCAGGACGAGCTGCTCCACACCACGCGCATCTTCCAGTACACCTCCGGCGTCCTCTGCGGACAAGTGTTGGCGCTGCTGGCCGGGGCCGCCCTTGCCAGCCGCAACACACAGGCGAGGGCGCTGGTCGTGGCGGTCCCGCTCGCGCTGCTCCTGGCCGGCGTGGCCGTCGCGGTCGCCTACCCGCTCGCCCGCGCACGCGAGGGCGTCTACTTCACGACCCCGGCACTCGATGACCCGATCCTGGTGCGGGTCCTCCTGTTCGAGCTGGCCGCCTTCCCGCTCTATGCCGCTGCCGGCGTCGGTCTCGGCGCGCTGCTTCTGGGGCACCTGCGGCGAGCCGCGACGCGCTGGCCGCTCGTGTTCCTGCTCCTGCTGGGCTGGTTCGCCGCCACCCTGGTCGGGCTGCTGCAGGACGACCGGTTCGCCGCGCCGTACGCGCTGTTGTGGGCCGTCCCACCGATCGCGGCCGGCACGGCGATCGCGCTGGCCGGACTGTCGACGGATGTCTGGGCCGTACCGCCCGTGCCGGTGGGTGACTGGGGGCGCGGCAGCAGCGCCGCCCTGCTGGTGAGCGCCGCCGCTTACGCCCTGGGGTTGAACCTGCTGGCCCGCTGGGCCGGTCGCCGGGTCCCCGCCCGACGAAGAGGTGACCGTGGTCGCCCTCGGCGACGAGACCGGTGAGTGGGCGGCGCACCGGACCGGCGGCCATCAGTGAGGCACGTGAGCGATAGCGGGACGGCTCCCTCGTCACGTGAGGCCCGGTACCGGCAGCCAGACTGGACACAACCGGGCGGACGCTGGATCGCTGGTGCGGGGAGGTCAGACTCGCGAGCGAGGCGTGGATTGCTCGGCTCGAACCTTGCCCATGCGCCCCGCTCTGGTCGCAGCACCGTTCGAGTCAGGCCGGGCTGCGGAGAGCCCCGCTGATGTTGAGCGGGCTCACAAAGTGGCCGGCCAGGCCCCGAACGTGTGGACGCTAAGCCTGAGGGGTCCAAGTTTGATATGGCCAGGTGCCGGCGGCACGGGCCCGGTCCACCAGCTCGGGTGCCTGGGCGGTGACCTCGATGACGAGCTGTCCTGCATATCCGGCCATCGCTTCCGGGTACGTCCGTAGGGCAACCAGCAGCCGCCCGACTGCGCTGAGACGTTCGACGGCGACTCGCCAGTCCTGACGGTCGACGGCGAGGGCGGCGGTGAGCAGCAGTGTGTTCGCGTACTCCCAGGCTGCGCGCTGGTCCAGCACGGCCAGCTCATGACGGATGGCGTACGCATGTTCGGCCAAGGGCGCCGCGGTCGCCGTCTGCCGGCGTTCGAGCAGCGCGGCGGCGAGATTGTGCAGGGCCGTGCCGAGGATTCGACGCAGCCGTGGGTAGGCCGCGTCCGCGTCCGCGCAGCGGTCGATGACCTCGGACAGCAGCATGACCTGGTCTTCGTGACGTCCGGTGGCTTCCGCGACCACCGCGGCGTCGACCATGTGGGTGACCGCGTCGGCCAGCGCCTCCCGCTCGGTGGCGGTCCCGCGTAGCAGGCCCTCGTGCCGCCGGACGGCAACGACCACGGACAGCCAGGCAAGGTCCCAGGCGTCGTCGCAGTGGCCGATCCGGTGCCGGAGCATCGCCCGCTGGTAGAGGGCGGCGGACCAGAGGCGCCGGACGTCCCGCCGGGCCGGGTCCGACGTCGCCCCGTCGTACAGGCTCAACTCGTCGGCGAGCTCGGCGAGGACGCGGTCGGCCTCGATGATCTGGTCCGCGTCGGCCAGAGAGATTCCTTCATCGAGCCGGGCGGCACAATCGGCGATCACCGACGGGTCAGCGGGCGGGCGGTTGCCGGGTGCGGGGCCGGTCACCCGCGACTCCGCCGCCAGCCGCGCCGCGAACCCGCCGGCGGCAACGCCGGATGGTGAGGGCTGGGCCAGCAGATCCAGGTAGGAGCGGCGTATCCGCCATGCGCCCGAGTCGGGCACCACCAGGTTTTCCGGCGCGGCTTGTTGCAGCTGCGCCAGCGACGCCTCGATCCGCTCTCGTCGCTTCCGCGCTCCGTAGCCCTGGAACATCTGTTCCAGCGAGTACTGTTCGGTCAGCGCCACCCGCATCAGGTCCGGCCGCCCCAGAGTGCTGGCTATCCGCGCGAAGATTCCAAGGGCGTCCGCCAGGTCGATCACGGCGGCCGCCTCGCCGGTGTCGCGGGCGAGCCCACGCTGGAGGTCGACCATCTCGGCGGCCAACGGTCCCAGGACGGAGGGGTCCGTCTCGAGTCGCAGGGTGACCAGCCCAGTCAGTGCCGCGGTCCGAGCGCGGCGGGCGTCGAGGCCGTCGGCGGGCCGGGGCGCGACCAACCGCCACACCCGTTCGACGACATCGTGCCCGCGATCGACGAGCCCGCTGCCGGCCAGGATCTGGCCCGCCTGCACGGTGCGGACCACGGCGTCGGCATGCCAGTCCGGATCGGAGAGCAGATCGCCGGCGAGCGCGATGATCTCCTCGGCCTGTTCCCGCAGCTCAGTGACATCACCGCCATCGGCGAGTCGTTCCTGAGAGAGGTTCAGCGTGGCGCGGCCGAGAGCATGCAGCAGACGCCCCGGATCGCCGAGACCACGGGCAGCGGCAACGGCCCGCTCAACGGCCGCCCGGGTGTCCGGGCCGAGACCGGCCCGCGCGGTGATCTCGTCGGCGGCGCTGAGCAGGCGGTCAACCTCGGCAGGGGTACTCATCACACGTCTGGAGTCACACCGTCGGCAACGGCAGATGCCGGCTCACGCAATGCGCTGGTTCGATCACCGACACCTCTGGCCACCTCCAGTGCTGTACGACGAGTTGCCCTGACCAGCTGCGAAAAGCGCCATTCCCCCGAATCGGTGCCCGCACCAAGCACCGCGAGCAGCAGTCGACCGATCATGAAACCCGAGGCGCCGCCCGCCCCGGCGAGGCACGCCCCCGTGCAACAGCCGCGAGCCAGCACGTCGCGATCCGCTCTCACCCAACAGTGATGTGACACGCCGTGATGGCATGTCGCACTTCTACCAGGAGCCAGAGGAAAGATGAAGAAGCTCGATACGGTCTCGCGGATGCCATGAAGTTCCGCGAAGACGCCGATATAACGACATTCGACGCAATCGCAATGCCCATCCGCGCGTACGACGCGTTCGCAGGCGGGTCAGGCGCCCATTCCCAGAAACACTGCGTGCCGGTCCCCGCGCATCCGCTCATCGGCCATGAGCAGGCGTGCATCCCCGGGCGATGGCCCGAAGCCCCGAAGGTCGACGCCTTCGGCCCGCTACCAGGTGCGGCTGGAGTACTAAGCGCGGTTCAGCACCAGAACGCCTGACCCCGTGGTCGAGTTGCGATGATTTGCGGTCAACCGCGCGGCGCTCGGTCCGCAGGAGCGTCGCGACGTTGAGCTGCACGGCTCGGCGGCACGGGGATGGTGCCGTGAGTACGAGTCGTGGCCGCCGCAGCCGCAGCCTTGGATTTGCGGCGGTGGAGCGTGAGCGTCATGACCAGCACGACCAGTGCTCCGACGATCAGCCCGAGGATCGCGCTGGCCACCGTGTTGACGAGCCAGCCGACGAGCCCGCCGAGAACACCCGTGGCGTCGTGGGCGGCGACCTCCACGTGGTGCACGGCCTCGTACAGGAAGTGCAGGTTCAGCTCGTTCGTGCCCAGCAGCAGGATGTGCCCGCCCACCCACAGCATCGCCGCGGTGCCGACTACCGTCAGCACGGTGAGGACTACCGGCATCGCCCTCACCAGACCGCGGCCGAACGTGGCGACGGCGCCGGAACGTTGCGACAGGCGCAGCCCGGCGTCGTCCATCTTCACGATCAGGGCCACCACGCCGTACACCAGGACGGTTATGACGACGGCGACGACAGCCAGGATCGCCAGGCGGGACCAGAACGCCTCATCGATCACCTCGTTAAGGGTGATGACCATGATCTCCGCCGAGAGGATCAGGTCGGTTCGTACCGCCCCGGACACCAGTGTCGTCTCGTCCTGCACCTCTTCCTCGCCCGCGCGGTGGGCATCGTGATGGGCGATCTTGGCCCACACCTTCTCCGCGCCCTCGTAACAGAGGTAGGCGCCGCCGAGCATGAGGATCGGAGTGAGCAGCCAGGGCACGAACTGACTGAGCAGCAGCACCGCCGGCAGGATGATGAGGAACTTGTTGCGCAGCGACCCCAGGGCAATGCGCTTGATAATCGGCAACTCACGCTCGGCCGCCAGGCCCCGCACGTACTGCGGCGTGACGGCAGCATCGTCGACGACGACGCCCGCAGCCTTGGCGCCGGCCTTCGCGGCGCCCGCCCCGATGTCATCGATCGACGCGGCAGCGGCTCGGGCCAGCACCGCCACGTCATCCAACAGGGCTACGAGTCCACTGGCCAAGGGAGGGTCCTTCCAGGGTTGCGCGGAGTTCGAACTGGCCCATTCTTGCTCAGGTCCCTGTGCGCGCCACGCCACCGCCCGGTCGTATATCGGGCGGGAGCTCGCGGTGAGCGGCTATCGCGCTCAGCCGACGACCCGCCACCACCGCGCCCGGGTCATCACCTGGTGCCAGCTCAGGCCGAACCCGTCCGCCGCAGTCACCGTCAGCCAAGGTCGGCGTAGATGCGTTTCGGTCGCTGTCTGGTCGGCCGCGGATGCCTCTGATCGGCGGGATCTTGTCGACCAGGGGCAGTAGTTGGGCAACGTCGTGGAGGTTGCCGCCCGGGCAGGGACGCGGCGGGTGGGATGCCGCCCCCGTCGGTGATGACGTGGTGTTTCGAGCCTGGCTTGCGGCGGTCGACCGGGCTCGGGCCTGTTTTGGCCGCCCTCGGCAGACAGCGACTGAAGCGACAATCCAGCTGCTGAGCAGCCTCGCAACCTGGCGACACGGCTCCTTGAACGTGATACGCGCGCTAGCTCGGCAGGAACGAGCTCCCAGCTCCATCTCCGCCCTCTAGCTGGTGGAGCGCTCGCTCTGCACTGCCCTCATCTGCCGCCGTCGCGTGTTGGTAGCGCCTGGCATTGTGCGCTGTCATGCCGAGAACAGTGCACCTGATCATGACGGGAAGGGCCTTCGACCGGGTATCGGTGGTGCGGCTGCGTCGAGAACGGTGGCGGTCGGCCGTTGTCTTGCGGTCGGGTGGCGGCAGGGTCAGCGGCGGCCGTGTTCGATGCGGTGGCGGGCGCGGGAGCGGGCGGCGGCGGCCGGGGTCGAGCCGGTGGCGCGGGCTGTGCGCAGGATGTCGGCGAGGGTGTCGGCGATGCCCTGAACCCGGGCGGTGGCCTGGGCGGAGGTTTCCTGGTGCAGTTCGACGGCAGTGGCGTGGATGATGCCGCCTGCGCTGACGATGATGTCCGGTGCCCAGAGGATGTCGTGCTGGTGCAGCAGGTCGGCGGTGGCCGGGATGTCGAGTTGGTTGTTGGCCGGGCCGGCGATCGCGGCGCAGCGCAGTGTCGGCACTGCGTGCGGGGTGAGCAGACCGCCGAGGGCGGCGGGGACGAGGACGTCCACGTCGGCGGTCAGGCAGTCCTGCGGGCTGGTCCAGGCGGCACCCGCTGTGTCGGCGAGCATTCGTCTACCCTCGTCGATGTCGGCGGCCACCAGGGTCGCGCCGACGTCGGCGAGCATGCGCAGTACGTGGCCGCCGACGCGGCCGAGGCCGAGCACGGCGAAGCTGCGCGCGGACAGGTCGGCTGACCCGAATCGCTCGGCGCACAGGGCATGCAGCGCGGCGAGGACGCCGACGGCGGTGTGTCCGGAGGAGTCGCCGCTGCCACCGGCGTGCACCGGTCGGCAGAACGCATGCGGGGTCCGCTCGGCGATCGTGACCATGTCGTCCGGTCCGGTTCCCACGTCCGGTCCGGTGGCATAGGCGCCGTCCAACCCGGCGATCACGTCGCCCGCGTCATGCAGCACCGCCCGACGGGCGGCCGCGTCGAGTGTCCTGCCCGGGGGCAGGGCGACGACGGTCTTGCCGCCGCCGTTGGGCAGCCCGGCCAGCGCGCATTTGTCCGACATCGCGGCCGACAGCCGCAGCGCGTCGGTGAGCCCGTCACGCCAGTGCGGGTAGTGCGCGATCCGGCAGCCGCCGATGGCCTGACCGAGCGCGGTGGAGTGCACCGCGACAACGATCGGCAGGCCGGATCGTACGCCCCGCCTGATGACGACGTGTTCGTGCATGGACTCGGTGTCGAGGTGGGTCGCGACCATGATGGCTCCTGTCGTGCGCTCGCCGGAACGGGCTCGACAGTAGGCAGGTGGTTGGCGCCGACCAGCTCAAAGCGAACATCGTTCGGAGAAGATGACAAGATCCCGGTCGTGGACGAACTTGATACGGCGATCATCGAGCACCTGCAGACACATGCGCGGCAGACCAACCGCGAACTGGCCCGCGCGGTCGGCATCGCGCCGTCCACCTGCCTAGAACGCGTGCGCGCACTGCGGGAACGCGGCGTGATCACCGGCTATCACGCCGAGATCAGCCTGGCCGCCCTCAACCGCGGCGTACAAGCATTGCTGCACGTGCAGGTCCGGCCCCTGAGCCGCACCGTCATCGACGGCTTCAAGAAATATGCGATGGAGCTGCCCGAGGTGCTGTCGGTGTACGTCGTGGCCGGCGGCGACGACTTCCTCGTCCACGTCGCCGTCCCCAGCGTCGACAGCCTGCACTCCTTCCTCATGGACAAGTTCAGCGGACGCCGCGAGATCGTCGGGTTCCGCAGCTCCGTCATCTACCAACACGCCCGAAAACAGGTCATCGAACCACTCGACCCATAACGCACGGCCACAGAGTCGGGGACAGTGCGCACATCTACCGCCGACCAGGCGCGGCGCGGTCGCCAGGACCGCTTGATCAGGTGCGCGTTCATGCCGCTGACACTGCGCGGCGATCGCGATGCGGCGGGCGGCTCTGGCCGAGGGGCAGGCCGCGGCGGTAACACCTACGTTCAGCCGGAAGCCGACCACTCGTGGACCGGTCGCGGTAGCCGCCGAGAATGTGACCACCTGCACCGCGCGGGCCCGGTATCCCCATGCGTCAACCGGCGGCAACGGCATCCCGGGCAGCATCCCGCCCACAATCCGCAGTGGATGGCAGTCGAGGCCGTGGCCGGATTCGAACCGGCGTACGCGGTTTTGCAGACCGCTCCCTGACCACTCGGGCACACGACCAAGGCGCCCACGGAAGGACTCGAACCTCCGACTTGGGCATGGTGCGGGTGGAGGGACTCGAACCCTCTGAGCGCGAACGCAACGGCTTTACAGGCCGCCCCACCTCTCCGTCGGTGGCGCACCCACTGGGGTGACTGGCCGGTACTGACCCGGCACCTCCGGGGCCACAACCCGGTGCTCTGCCATTGAGCTACAGCCACAACTTCGGCCCGAAGGCCAGTGCCCGCGGAAGGTGTCGAACCTCCAGCCCTCTGGGTGCGGACCAGGTGCTCTCCCGTTGAGCTACGCGGGCATAAGCGGAAGGGGTGGGATTCGAAACCCACGAGGAAGCTTCCGCCCCCTACGCCGTTTCCAACGGCGTCCCCGTGACCGCCGGGAGCCCTCCATTGCTCCCCCGCCTGGACTCGAACCAAGATCAGCCGATTAACAGTCGGCCGCTCTGCCCTTGAGCTACGAGGGAATGGACGCGCGTGCGGGACTCGAACCCGCTCCATCGCCTTGAAAGGGCGAGGGCCTACCCATAACCGAACGCGCGTCTGTGTGCCGCGAGCTGGGATCGAACCAGCGCCCTACGCCTTGTCGAGGCGTTGCTCTCCCGCTGAGCTACCGCGGCGGGAGCGGGGGCAGGATTCCGGATCGCGTGTTTGATCGGGACCCGGCGCAGCGGTCCCAGGTCGGCGTTGAGGACGAGAACGACGTCCACCGGGCCCTCCTTTCTGTCGTGGCCGGTGATCTGTGCGAGCGGACGACGGGGATCGAACCCGCGACCTGCACCTTGGCAAGGTGCCGCGCTACCAACTGCGCTACGTCCGCATGGAGCCGTCGGCCGGGATCGAACGGCGGCCTGCGCCCTACGAAGGCGCTGCTCTACCAACTGAGCTACGACGGCGTGAGTGCCCCGAGCGGGATTCGAACCCGCACTGCGCGCGGTTTGAAGGCGCTGCCTCCTACCAGTTGGGCTACCGAGGCGTGATCCGCAGAGAGCGGTGGCGACGAGTTGATGATCTCGTCAAGTTCCACGCGCTCAACTGATGCCGTGAGCACCCGGGAATGGCTGAGCGGTCGGCGGGCACCGACCCCGCTTCTTCGGTTTGGAAGACCGACGTGTCCGCCGAGTTCACCACGACCGCATGGCATTTTGTGCGTAGGCCGTACGGGGCTCGAACCCGTAACCTCCTGGCTGAGAACCAGGTGAGCTGCCAGCTTGCTCCAACGGCCCATGGATCTGGCGGGGATCGCGGGCCGCTCGCCAGGAATCCGCCTACGCGCCCTCCCTGGCTTGAATGGAGTCCTCGGTCCGGGACCGGGGTGTCGAACCCCGTCTCTCTCGCTCCCAAGGCGAGCGGGTCGGCCGTCTCCCTCGTCCCGGAGGTGAAGCCCCCGGCCGGCCCGTGCAGGCACCGGCCGGGGTCTTGTTATGCCATCCACTGTGGAGTTGAGAATCTGCAACGCCGCCGGCCGCAGTCGGGGCGAGAAGCAGGGGCGACAGGACTCGAACCTGCAACCTTCGGTTTTGGAGACCGATGCTCTACCAGTTGAGCTACGCTCCTATGGAGCTGGTCGGATAACGAAAAAGCCGCCCTATCCCTGGCGGGGGGGCGGCTTCGCGTATGCGTCTGCGCTATTCCCGCCGCCACCCCGGCTTCCAGTTCTGCTCGCTCGCACAGTGGTCGTGGGCTCGCCCGATCGAGGGCAGCACGGCACCGCCGCGCGGCATGAACCGCGTGGTTTCGGTGGAGGCGTACCGCGACACGGGGAGCTCCTCGGGTTGATCGGATGACCTTGCTTAATTCAAGGTAAGGGCGACGTCCACGGTTGGCAATGGATATTCCGAAGCCACATTCATGTAGCTCGGAGCGGCGGCTCAGTCCTTGAGGTGGACACCGGCGGCGGACGCCGTGTACGCGACCGGCAACATCGCCGAAAGCCCGGGCAGAACGTCAGCGCGCCGATTGGCACCAGCACGCGCCATTCCAAGAGGAGACCAGCACCCCTGCCCGCTGCAGCGAAGAGCAGATCGCGCCTACACCTCCCGTGCGAATCGCGCCGGGCAGCGCGGAACAGGCGTATCGACGGACACTTGTGTCATGGACCTCACCCCGGATCTCGACACGCCCAGCCCTGCGCGGGTCTACGACTACTTCCTCGGCGGGTCGCACAACTTCGCCGCGGACCGTGCGCTGGCAGCCCGCATGGAGAAGGCCATGCCCGACATCGGGCACATCATGCGGGCCAACCGCGCGTTCCTGCGTCGCGCGGTCCGCGCGCTCGTCGACGCAGGCATCCGGCAGTTCCTCGACCTCGGCTCCGGCATCCCCACGGCGGGCAACGTGCACGAGGTCGCCGGCCGCGTCGCCCCGGACACCGTTGTCGCGTACGTCGACATCGACCCCGTGGCGTTCAACCACAGCCGACGCCTCCTGGCCGACGACCCGCGGACCGTGGTGCTGCACGCCGACCTCACCCAGCCGGACGCTGTGCTCGGCGACCCGACGCTGCGCGACGTGCTCGACTTCGAACGGCCGGTCGCGGTGCTGCTGGTGGGGGTGCTGCACCAGCTCACGACCGACCCGGCCCCGATCATCGCCCGCTACCGCGACCGGCTCGCCCCGGGCAGCTACCTCGCCCTGTCGCACGCCTCCTCCGACGAGCGTGCCGACGCGCTGGCCCTACGCGACACCTACAACCAGGGGTACGCCAACACCGCCCGGATGACCCTGCGCAGCAGGCCGGAGATCGAACGGCTCTTCACCGGCTACACGCTCGTTGCGCCGGGCCTGGTGCAGCTGCCCGAGTGGCGGCCCGACTGGCCGGTGGACCCGGACGAGGACCCGCGCCGCTTCGCCACATACTGCGGGGTGGGCCGGCTCGGCTGACCAGCTGCGTCGACGGCCGCGAGCGGACCCCGCAACGGGCCGCCCGCCGCCGTGGCGCATCTGCCACTGCGAGGGACCAGCCCTCCCTGCCCCAAGGGGCGCCTACACGGGAATGAGCCAGCCCGTCGCGGTCGCGCTCTTGGAGGCACAACACCGGTACCGGTGATGCCCGATGGTTCCGCCGGGCGTGTCCTACGCCCGGCGGAACCGCAGTAGTTATCCGAGGACGAATCGGAAGAAGCGGGGGCGGTAGATGCCCGGATCGCGGTAGTGGTCCGCGTCCGGGGAGACGCGGGTGTCCATGCTGTTGACGTTGTAGGAGGCGATGAAGGTGTCACCGGAGCTGAGCGCGGGGTGCACGTGGGCGTTGTAGGAGATGACGTCGGGGTTCCAGTAGCTGCCGTAGGGGCCGGGTTCCGGCATGCGGTAGACCGGGGTCTTCTGGGTGAAGGGGCCGTACGGTGAGCAGGACGTCCAGGCGTTGATCTGTCCGCTGAACGCCTCGGTGCTGTCCTGGCTGAGGAGGAGGAACTGTCCGCCCCAGGGGGTGATGCTGTATTCGTTGGCGATGCCGGTCAGCAGGTTGCGGGAGTTCTGCTCGCGGAGCGTCCAACCCCACGGCGTGTGGTACTGCCAGGTGCCGTTGGCGAGGTCGCTGCCGTACACCCGGGCGATGCGCATCTGCTTGTTGATCGGGGAGTCGTCGACGCCGTAGACGTAGGTGTAGCCGTCGCCGCTGCGGCTGGCCGGCAGCAGCCCCGAGCCCCAGGCGACCCCGCTGGCAGAGGGCAACTCCCGGACGCTGACCGGGGTCCGCAGGTTCGACAGGGCGAAGTTGGCGACGACGTTGCGGTTGAACCGCCAGTCCCAGGCGCCGGAGCCGAAACGCTCGTACTCCTGGTACACCACTTGAAGTTGTCCGCCCGAGAGATGGCCGTCACCGACCCAGTACCACTTTCCGGGCCCGGACGGCGGCATCAACGCCCGAGGCGCCCCGGCGGTGCCGCCCTGGTAGGTGGTGAAGCTGCCGCCGTTCTGCACGACGAAGGTGTTGTTGACCAGGGGGGCGCTCACCGGGCGGGTGCCGTCGCTGTTGAGCGGGCCCATCCAGGTGTCGGAGAACAGCCAGACGATCCGGCCGTCGGGCAGCTTCACCGAGTACGTGGAGTCGCCACCGGTCCAGCCGTCCGGCGTGCTGGCGGCGTACCTGTTGAACGCGCCCTCCGGCTCGACCGTGGTCTCGACGCTGCGCACCGAGAGCGGGCGCAGTGCGCACGAGCGGGCGGTGAGTGGCAGCACGCTCTCCACATTCGTGGTGAACGTCTTCGGGCTGCTGTCCGCGTCGGCGGAGTGGATGTCCAGTTCGGTCCAGGTGGTCACCAGAGTGGCCACCATGGGGTACGCGAAGTCCGGCACCGTGATCAGTCCACCCGCGTCGGGATGGCGCACGGTGTGGATGCTCGGGTACTTCGCCAGCGTGCCGGTGCTTCCCGTCGGCGACCAGACGACGACGGCAGATCTGCGGTTGGCGTCCCTGGTGGTGTCCACCATCAGTGTCGAGCAGTATCCGCAGCTCGCGTCGCCGGAGTTCTTGACCGCGCGGAAGTCGTGGTAGACAGCACCGCCCTTACGCGGGATGTCCTGGTACTCCGCCTGGGCGCCGGCGGGCGTCGAGTGACTCTTGCGGGCTGGTCTGGCACCCCCGAGGGTGTCGCCGCTCGTCCCGCTCGCGCCGGTGAGGTTGCCGCGCCACAGGCTCGCGTCGGAGTCGGCGTAGCCGTAGATGCGCCAGGCGTCCACGGTCGGGGCGGGCGCGGCGTTCGCCTTGGCCAGTCGATAGTTGGCGATGTGGTAGTTGAGGAGCATGTCCGCGAAGTTCAGGCCGTAGCCCTCAGCGGTGTGCCGGATCGCCTCGATCGGCAGATGGTCGTGGTCCCGGATGCTCTCCCACGTGCGTCGCACGAAGGAGGCATCGACCTGCTCGGTGAGGTAGGTCGGCAGCAGGAATGCGCCATACTGCGGACCGCCGCCCAGCCCGCCCCAGGAGTTGAGTGCCGCCCCGGGCTTGCTGAGCACGTCGTAGACGTTGCGGGCGTACAGCTTCTCCTCGCCGGGGATGGGCACGTACGGCGTCCGGGCGTAGGTCTGGCGGGTCGCCCACTCCGCGGTGGCCTCCATCCACCAGTTCATCGAGCCGAACTCCTTGCCGCCCACGAAGAGGGCCAGGTAGTCCAGGCCGACGTCGGACCGATCCCAGTACTGGTACTGCATGACGTGGAACAGCTCATGCCGCGGCAGGTAGTCCCAGTCGTCCTGCCCGTTGGGCACCAGCATGGTCGCCTGCTGGTTCAAGCCGAACGGCAGGACGAACGGCGCGTCGATCGGCAGGCCGGCCCCGCCGACGAGCGGAATCTCGTCGACGCCGTAGACCAGGACCCAGGGCTTGCCGTCCCGCACGGGCAGCGGGTAGCCCATCTCGCGATACTCGTCGACGGCGATCGAGAGCGCGTTCAGCAGATGCTGCACCGCCTTCGCCCGGCCGTTCGGGTTGGCGTCCGCCGGGATGCCCGGTCTGCCTCCACCGGCGATGTTGTAGAGGACGAGGAACTCCCCGGCCGACGCCCGGCAGCGATAGGTGACCCCGAGGTAGTCGTACGGTTCGGCGGCGCAGTCGTCGTAGCCGGCGGCCGTGGCGGCGCCGGCAGGCGCCGCGACATCTGGCGCGATCGTCCGCGCCGCCTCCGGGTCGGCGCTCGCCGCCAACATCGACAGGTATGTCAGATATCGCTGCGGGTCGTGGATGGCCCCGGTCGGCCGAAGGTGCGCCGGCACCGACCGGGGCGAGCGCACCGCGCCCAGGCCATACCGCACTGCGTCGTCGCGGGAGAGCTTCCCCCGGTGGTACGCCGAGAGCACGCGTTCCCCGGGGCCGAAGTCGGGCGGGGCGGCCGTCCTGCCGGTGGCGGTGCTGAGCGGCGCCTCCTTGAACGGCGTCGGTTGCGGGACCGGCGGGGCGGCGACTCGCGGTTCGGTGTGCGGCGGCGCGACGGCTCCCACGGCGGCTGGCGCCGCGGCCGAATCGGGCGCAGCCTGCGCGGCGCCACTG
The DNA here is from genome assembly GCF_008868145.1 of Micromonospora sp. AMSO1212t. Classification (NCBI taxonomy): domain Bacteria; kingdom Bacillati; phylum Actinomycetota; class Actinomycetes; order Micromonosporales; family Micromonosporaceae; genus Micromonospora; species Micromonospora sp. AMSO1212t. The sequence goes on along the minus strand of NZ_WBKS01000036.1, from coordinate 23,810 downwards.
GTCAACACGGCCGCTGCCAGCACAACTGTCGCGCTGAGCAGGGCCAGGGGGTCTCTCATCGCACTCCCTCTATTGGATGACCGGCCGGTGCCGAGGTCGTCCGACACGGTGTCCACCGGTCTTCGAAGCCCGCCACGTCACGGGCGACTGCCTCTCCCCCAAGGCCGTCGCCCAGTCGATGCGTCGCTCGTCGCCCCCGGATAAGCGCACCGGACTCTGCGCACCCTTCGTCGTTCGCGGCCACCCCGTGCTGGCCGCGCCGCGAAGCGCACGCTCGTACCGCCCGCTCCCTGTCAGCGGACTCGACCATAATCAGGGCCGGCGCATGCAGCGATCTTGCAAAATGCTTGCAGAGGAGCCGCGCCGGCCCGCACACGCAGCGACGGCAGGGAAGTGCACATGGAGTTTCGGGTCCTCGGGCCGGTGGAGATCTGGTCCGAGGGTGTCCGCGTCGCCATCGGAGGACGACAGCCCCGGTTGCTCCTGGCGGTGCTCGTCCTGGAGGCCGATCGACCGGTACCCGCGGACCGGCTCATCGACCTGATCTGGGCGCAGGCGCCCCCACCAAGCGCACGAGCGACGGTGCAGGCCATGGTCTCGCGCCTACGGGCCACCTTCCGGCAGATCGGTGCATCCGCGCAGCTGCTGAGCGAGCGCGGCGCCTACCAGCTGCACACCGATCCGGCGACCGTCGACGCACACCGCTTCTCCGCCCTCGTCCAGCAGGCCGCAGGCTCTTCCGACGATCTCACCACCGTGGAGTTGCTGGACCAGGCGTTGGACCTGTGGCGAGGTGAGCCACTGCTCGACGTCGTCGACGATTCCGGACGCCAACTGCTCTGTTCGGGTCTCATCGAGGCCCGTTGGACGGCTGCGGAGGACCGGGCGGACGCGCTGCTGCGGCTGGGTCGCACGAGGAGAGTGGTGCGCGAGGTGTCCGACCAGGTGGCCGGACAGCCCTATCGGCATCGCCTCGTCGGTCAGCTCATGACAGCCCTGTATCTCGAAGGCCAGGCCGATCGAGCATCGGAGGTCTATCGCAATCTCCGCACCCGGCTCCACGACGATCTCGGCCTGGAACCGTCACGGGAGCTCAGCCGCCTGCACCGGCTCATCCTCAGGGGTGATCCGGTTCTGCCCGCGGAACGCGACGACGCACTGTCGAGCGTCCCGCGCCGTCCGGAAGAGCTGCCACAGGACGTACCAGGTTTCATCGGCAGAACTGACGAGATGGCCCGTCTCGACCAGCTGTCGGGCGGATCCAGCGCCACGACGGTCTGGGTTCTCAGCGGAATCCCCGGAGTCGGAAAGACGGCGCTGGCGGTGCGCTGGGCGCACCGGGTACGTGACGCCTTCCCCGACGGTCAGATGTTCATCGACCTGCGCGGCTTCGACGTCGAGCGCCCACCCGTCACACCGTCCGCCGCGCTCGGACAACTACTTGGTGGGCTTGGTGTCGACCCCCGCGTCGTTCCGGACGATCAGGACGGCAGGGTCTCGCTGTTCCGCTCGACGATGACCGGCCGCAGGATTTTGCTGGTGCTGGACAATGCTCGTGACGCTGACCAGGTGATACCGCTGATCCCGCCCAGCGGCACCGTTCTGATCACCAGCCGTCGTCGGCTCGGTGAGCTGGTCGTCCGGGCCGGCGCCCGATCTCTGCTGCTGGGCGTGCTCAACCCGACGGACTCCGTACGGCTGCTGGCGGCGATGCTCGGGGACGAGGCCGTTCGGGTCGAGGCCGACGCCGCGGCTCGCCTCGCCCACCTCTGCGGGCACCTGCCACTGGCACTGCGGATAGCGGCAGCGAACCTGCAGACGAGCGGCCATCCCCATATCGCCGGACTGGCCGAGGAACTCGACGAGGGCGGTCCTCTCACCAGCCTGACCGTCGACGGTGCCGACGAGGGCGCGGTCACGAAGGCCTTCGCGACGTCGTATCGGGCCCTGCCCACCGCTCAGCAACGAATGTTCCGTCACGTCGGGCTGGTCCCCGGTGGCAGCTTCACCGCCCACGTCGCCGCCGCGCTCGAGGGGGTCGCGCCCCCCATCGCGACGAGAACACTCCGCGCCCTCGCGTCCGCACACCTGATCGAGCATCAGGGCGGCGACAGATACCGGTTTCACGACCTGCTCCGCCAGTACGCCGTGGACCGGCTCCTCACGGAGGACGACGACGCCACCCGTCACGACGCCCGGCAGCGTCTGCTTGAGCACTATCGCAGCAGGGCCGACGCCGCCGGACGTCAGCTCATCCCCCACTTCCTCAGGCTCCCCGGGCCGGTCCCGCAACAATCGTTTCCCGATGCCGACGAGGCGTCGGCATGGCTGGACGCAGAGGCAGCCAATGTCATCGCGGCGATCAACCACGCCGCCGACCACGGGCATGCACGCTTTGTCTGGCAGCTCGCCGACGCCCTACGCGCCTGGTTCCACCAGCGTGGACGCCGCGCCGAGTGGCTGTCCGCAGCCACCGGAGGGCTGGCCGCCGCGCAGGCCGCGAACGACCTGACAGCCCAGGCCAGCATGCACCTGAGCATCGCCCTCGCCCACGTCACCGCCGGCCGATACGAGGAAGCCCGCCATCACCTCCTCGACGGCCTCCGCATCAACGCCCATGACCGGTGGCCGGAGGGACGCACGGCCCTGTTGAACAATCTCAGCGCGGTGCACCAGCGCCTCGGCAACCCCCGAGCCGCAATCGACTGCGCCCAACGTTCCCTGGAGCTCAACCGGCAATACCGCAACGAGGGCGGCGAGGCCATGTCCCTCGCCAACCTCGGCTTCGCACACTGGCAGCTCGGCGCGCTGTCACAGGCGGACCAGCACATCCGGGACGCACTAGCCTGCGCGGAACGGAGCGGCTCACGGTACAACGAAGCGGTACTTCTGGTTGACCTCGCGGGCATCCGCCGCGACCGTGGAGACCGGGAAGCCGCCGAGGAGTTGTACGACCGGGCGCTGGTCGCCAACCGCGATCTGGGCTATCGGTACGGCGAGGCGACGGCGCTCAGCGGACGTGCGTTGTTGTGGTCGATGACCAACCGCGCACCACGCGCCTGCGCCGACGCGCGACATGCAGTGGCGTTGACGCAGGAGATCGGCGACGCCGGCACCGAGGCGTGGGCACGCGAGGCTTACGGCCGCGTGCTGCTGGCCGCTGAACGGCCGGCAGAGGCAGCCGAGGAACACCACCTGGCGCTCGACCTGGCCCGGCAGACCCGGTTCGTGTGGTGCGAGGCGAGCGCCCTGGTGGGGCTGGCGGCGGTGTACCTGGCCACCGAGCAGCCCGACGTCGCTCGCGAGCACGCCAAGGCCGCGCTGCGCATGGCGAACGAAGCCGGTTACCGGCTGATCGAGTCGCGCACGCTTGGACTGTTGAAGACGCTCGACGACTGAATGGTCTTGACCGGGCCCAAGTACGGCGGCGGCTAGTTCAACGGCCTCCGCAAGGGACAGGTCCTGCAACTGCCAGTGCGGCGCTGCGTGCGGTGCCGGCCGGCGACGCGCAGATCCCTCAGACGGCCTGCAGCCGCAGGCGTGATCACCATGAACCGCTGACGCCAGCCCCGCAGCCGCATCTCAACATCGATCACTCAGCCAACAAGTCCACCACCAGGACCCACCCAGGTATCCAACCGCTCACCTACGGACAGATAGCCGACCCAGGAAGGTTGCAACGGCTGCGGTACACGTGAGGCCCAGCACTCGCACCTGGGACTCGGCGTGCGCCAACGTCTTCAGTGGCTCCGCCTGCCGATCGGCGCTGTGCGTGGTAGCTAGGGGGGCATGGGTGCATCAATGGAGGAAGGCCCGGTGCTGTTCCGGTCGCTGCCCCACCGGACGGTGGATCGGTCGCCGCGTACGCGATTCTGTTGAGCGACCTTCTCCACCTTGTCGGTGCTGAACCTCCGGTGATCGAGCAACCGAATCTCCGCAAGTAGACGTACGGTGACGAGGGCGGCTGCCAGGTACAGGTAGAAGTCTGCGATCTTTGTGTCGCGGTCGGTGCAACGCCGCCGGTACGGCGCCGGGCACCCCGCCGACCACGTCCGGCACGTCATCGGCGACGGCCTTCTTGCTGCTGTGCATCCCCGGCTCGCCGAACCGGGCCGCGGAACTGCGCGCCCGGTGATGCAGCCGCTCTCCGCCGGCGGTCCCCGGTGGACAGCCTCGAATACGCAAGGTGAAGGCAGTTGTCGCGGCATCCGTCGACGGTGCCGCGATCACCTGTGACGCGGATCACCCACCTCGCCCGTGCTCAGCCCTCGCAGGCCGGGGTGCGCTGCCTCGCAAGCAGTCACTTACCCACCCTGAGACCCCCGAGGACCGCCTGAAGGAGCACGCACGTACTCCTCCGAACAAGCGGCCCTCACTGAAGGCAGCGACGACCTGTGGGCAAGATCCACGGTCGATTTCAGGGCATAGCCGGAGGCCCGGACCGTGGCTACGGTGAGCCACATGCCAACACTGATATCGCCCACCACCAGCCTGTATGCCGCCTTTCAGGACTGCCGCGCCGACTGGGGACCCGGCCTACACGAGGACGGCTTCGGCATCGGCCCCGAAGACGACCTGGACTCGCCCGAAGGCTTCGCCGACTGGGTGCGGCGACGTGTCCGGCTCGACCACGGCGCCGGAGCGCCATGCCCCGACGAGCGGCATGCCTCCTGCCGGTGGATCGTCGAAGACGGGCAGGTGCTCGGGGCTATCGCAATGCGGCACTGGCAGGACGACGACCTGGGCCAGATCGGCTACGGCGTACGTCCCTCCGCGCGCCGCCGCGGCCTGGCGAGCTGGGCCCTGGGTGAGATGCTCCGTGAGGCCCGCACCGTGCTGGGTTTGCACCGGGTGCTCATTCCCTGCCTGGAGGACAACCTCGCCTCGGCTCGCACCATCGAGAGCCAGGGCGGCGTGTTCCAGGGCATCCTCGACACCGGGCATGTCCGGGTCCGCCGCTACTGGATCACGCTCAGCCGCTGACCGACTCACTGGCCGTCGAAGGTCAAGAAGAGCACGAGGCGGACCATTGCGCCGATGTGTATGACGAGCGCCGCGTCATGTCAGAGCTCGGTATCCGATGTGCGAGCCTGTGCCGCCTCGCGGCCAGTCGGAGCGCCCGTTGCGGATCGCCGTTCGCAGCGGCAGCGTCTGCCAACTGGGCCGGGAAGAGCTGCGCCCGTCCATCACCTTCGTCGCGTGCTCCCGGTCCGCTGGAGCGAGCGCTGTCGCCAGAAGTGCCCGCGCTGACCCGGGCCGGCGAACTCGACCGTGCGGAGTCGCTGGCGCAGCCGAGCACGACAGCCGAACCAAGTCCTGGAAGGACAACTCACGACTCGCACCCTGCAAGAAGTAGGCGAGGCCCTCGGGTGTCCTTCACAATTCTGGAAGGACTGTCAAACGGGCGGTTCACCCACGCCCCCGAATCTGCATCGAGCCGACCGTGATGATCATCATGACCCGGTCTGGTTTCCTCCATTCACTGTCCAGAAGTAGGCAGGACCAGGGGGTCGAGGTTCGCCTGCGCCCAGAGCTTCCTTGTTGAACTTGGCCGTCCCTACCAGCGGGCCGCCGGTGACCTGGTACTGGGTTCCGCCAGTTTGTTGATGCTGTTGGTGCAAAGATGCATGTCGTGGGAACCACGAAGACCGCTGCCCCTGCTGTCTCGCCGCTTGCCGGCGAGCCGATCAAGCGTGCCGATGCCGAACGGCTCGCGGGAGTGTTGAAGGCCGTCGCCGACCCGGCTCGGCTGCGACTGCTCAGTTTGATTCAGGCCGCTCCTGAGGGCGAGGCGTCCGTCAGTGACCTCACCGCGCCGCTCGGCCTCTCCCAGCCGACAGTCAGTCATCACCTTCGGATCCTCACTGAGGCTGGGCTGCTCGAGCGGGAGAAGCGTGGGGTCTGGGCCTATTACCGCCTGGTGCCGTCCGCGATCGCGGCGCTCGCCGAGCTGTTGACGCCGCCCCGCAAGCGAGCGACCAAAAAGACTCGCTGAGCGTCACGGGTTACGGCGGGGCGCCTGTCTGCAGGCGGTAGCGTTCGCTCTGGTCATGGCCGATTTGGCCGCGGCGGGCGGGGGTACCGGCCGCGGGAAGACCCGGTAGCCCTCGCTTCGACATACTCGCCGCTCGGCTCGTGCGGCCGGTTTGCTAATCACTTGGCCTGCATAGTGCTGCAGGCACGCACCGCTCCGTCACGGGAGTTGCGGCGGCATCCCGACCGCCTACCCGCGCTGGTGGGCTATGGGAGCGCGTATTACCGTCCGTACCGCCACTGGTCTTCTTCAAGGACGTCAGCATGCCGGGCTTGCTCCCACTCCCGCATGCTCGGGTGCCGGTCTCGGCAGTACCGCCGCTGCAGGTGATCGACGAACTGGGTCCGCTCGTCGTTCGTCAGCCGCAGTCCACGATCGTCGTTGTCCGCTTGCAATACGGCACCACCGTCGGGCTCAGCAGCCAGGGCTTCTTCCGACAGCCCTGGACCAAGAGCGATGCCGGCTACCGGAGGGGCGTCCTCCCCCGTTTCGCGGTCGGCATGCTCATGGCCCGCAAACTCACCGCGGCGGACAACCCCCACGATGCGATCTTCGCCTCCCGGCGAGGCACCTGACTCTCACCCGACAACGTCGGTTGCCGCACCGCGTAAACGGGGGGTTTTCGGGGGGCGGTTCAAATCTCCATCGAAGAAGTCAAAGCCCTGACCAGGGTTCCCGCTGGTCAGGGCTTTTTCTTTGTCGGGACGGCCGGATCCGAACCGACGGCCCCTTGACCCCAGGACGTCGCGGTAGGCGTCTGCGCACGTCAGCAACGGTGCTCCCGACGGCACGTCGTCGGCGGTTGCGCTGTCCGTGTCCGTCCGGGTTGGACGTGCGGTCCCCGTGTGGTCCCCGACCGAGGGTTGCTCGCCATTTGCCGGCTGCCATCGGGTTCAGGCCGCCGGACGGGAGATCCGGTGTCCCTCGGTGGTGCTGCGGTACCGGGCGCGGACTTCGACAAGCCCCACGTTGTCCGGCACGATGATCCGGCTTGGGCCACCCCATTTCACCCACAGGGCGACGACACCCTGGTTGGCTTCGTGGTGCAGCTTCTCGACCGACCACTGCTTACTGGCCCGGTCGATCTCGATCGCCACGCGCACTCCCGACGGATGGACGCCGAACACGTCGATTCGGCCTTGGCGTTCGGACGCCAGTCGGGGGTTCCAGGTGCCTTCTACGCGGTATTCGTGAGCGACCCGGAAGCCGCAGTGCGCGACCCACGCTGCGACTTCCTCGGTCACGAGCTCGGTGACCTCGCGCGCCGCCAGGTTCTCGAACGACAGCGGCGCGAGCCACTGGGTCAACGATGCGGTGGCATTCACCAGTCGGGCGCGTTTCGCCTTCTCGTCCATGCCGGATCTCCGTGGGTCGCTTACATAGACGGTAAGCGTTACCTCCGACAGCCTTGGTTTTTGACCTTGCTGTGTGACTTCGACGGGCCTTCCCGGTGGCGCAGGCTTCGCCCTGCCGGGCCGGGGCTGACCGGTCCAGTTGGAGCGCCCCACTGGACGTACGAGCTGGACCGGGCAGCCCCGGTCTGGCTGCCTGTGGTGCGTCGCCGGGTGACCGTCAGACGGTGCCGGGCCTTCCCGGAGCGCCCCGGTCCAGGGCGGGTAGCCCTGGCCGCCGGAGGCCACCCCCGAGTCGTAGGGCCGGAGGCCCTGCCCGCCGGAGGCGCGGGGCTTGCGACGACCAACCGGCGCGGCGGCAACCGGCGGGAGCGGCACGGCCTGGCCGACGCCACCCGGCAGAGCCGGCGGGGAACTGTGCGGGTACCTCGTGGCCGGCCTACCCGGCTGAGTGACGCGCCACCGTAGGAATCGACGCTTCGGCCAAAGCCCGGCATCTGCTGTACCTCGGCGGGTGCCGGGCTTCGTCATGCCCGCCGGAGGTCGCGCGCTGCCGGGGTCGCCGCGCCGTGGCCGCAGGCCCGAAGGCGCGGCGTGCCCCGAGCGGCGCGCAGCGGGCCGCTTGCGGCCCGCCTTGAAGACGTACAGAAAGTTCTCACCGGCAAAAATCTAGACAGACAAAATCTAGACAGAGCCCCGCTGGGGGCAGACATGCGCCACAACGCGGAATCCGCAGTAGATGGAACGGCGAAGGTCGAGCGGACAGCGCTTTGCGACAATCCGCCTACAGGATTCCATGAATGCCACGAACTACTGCGTCTACCGTTTTGGCCGCCGCGATGGCATCGCCTGAAGTCAGCGGAAGAAGCGTGAATGGGCTTGTCGGGTCTACGTCACAGGCGTGAACGATTTGGTTGCGGCGATAGACAATAAGCCCTAACGCCTCTGTAATCTTACCTGCTCCAGAACCGAACGCCTTGGACCACACCCGCTCTACGCCAACAGCCGACAGGCCTTGAGCTATACTGTCCGGCCTCTGAAACGTTTCCTTGGCAAGCCGCTGCGCCACATAGGAAATGGCAGTCAAGTGTAGGGTGGTTTTGTCTTTTGCGCCGATTAGCTCTGCTACTACATTAAACGGCAAGCCAATTCGAGCCGCAGAAGTGCCGGGACGGCTCCCGCATAGTATGTCGACGCTGTAGTCGAGCAGGACTCCATGAATGTAGGTGTCGAGTGCGGCCACCGCCTGCACGAGGGCAGATCTGTACATGTCTGTAGCGTCGAGGGCGCCAGCGGTCAAGCTTGCGACGGATTCGCCTAGTCCCACCAGTTCTGTCGCTCGACCTAAGTTGAATTCGAACTGTTGCAGCCTCTGCTGAAGCACTATCTACCGATCCGCAGAAGCCAAAAGCTCAACGCGAGCGGCCAATTCCTCGAAAGTCTGCCGGAAAGTGGCGATACTCGCTTGCTGCGTGCTCCACAGCTTTCCTGATCGGCCTACGTCCTCCTGCGTGAGGGTAAAGACCGGTTTGCGTTGCTGTTGAGAGATGGCAATAAGCGTATTGAAATCTGATATCTCCGACAGTATGTAGTCCGACATTCCGGCAGCGCCGTAGGATTCGTCCTTCAACATTACACCGTTCTTACTCAGAGCCGGCACCAGCGCTCCATTAATCGCTGCACTCAACTTCTCGAAGTATGCGGCGAAGGCCTTCGTTGGCTTCCCACTACGAAGACGGAAGCGCTGGACGACCACACCTAGAAACTTTAGATCCGGTGCAATAAACGGATAGTCGGCTGTCGCCAAGACCTCTAGTTGAGACGCTCGCCTAGCCCACTCGATCCATCGGGGAATCACTCGCGAGAGCGAGTCAATCGCCATGACCGAGAAAACATCCGGGCTGCAAGGAACTATAAAGCTGTCGGCCGTAGCCACAAGATTCTGATTGATTGCACCGAGGCCTGGGCTCAGATCGATAAGTACGAAGTCGGCACCATATTGCTCGGCCGTCAGCTGGAAGATGTGACTGAAGCTGCCCGGGAGGTTTCGCAATCCTTGCAGCGACTCGGAAAGTTGCTGAGCGATGCCGAGAGAAGTCTCGTCTTCCGCCAGTGCCACGTGGCCCGGAACAAGATACAAACCGTCGCGCTCGTTAACCGGAACACAGTTGATCGGCTGGAGCGGTCGTGGCCGTGATTTGAAAGCTGGCTCCAAGGCCTCTTTTAAATTTCGTCCAGGATCCTCTTTGTAGAAGGCTTCTAGCGCATCCTCTCCGCTTAGGTCGAGGACCATTCCAGTAAGGTTGCATTGAGGATCCGCGTCCACCATTATTACTCGATGACCACGTTCGGCAAGCATCCAGCCGAGATTGAAGCACGTGGTCGTCTTGCTAACGCCGCCCTTATTGTTGAAAAGGGCAATTTTGGTGACCAATTCTTCCCCCCACCTCACACGCGATGCGCACATCTTGTCACAGTCCCTGCGCATGGCGTAACCCCTGGCGGGGCGCGTGCGAGCAAGGAACGCCGAGGATGCCGGTGCTCCTAGGGCGGGAGTGTGGGTGGAAAGGTAGCCGGGGGTGGGCGACTGAGTCTCGTTCGGGGTGGATCATCCCACGCAGTACGGCCGGCGGCAAGCGCCCAACGGGCTAACCTGGTTCGTAGATGCGTTGATTGCCCAACGCAGGCAGAATGGCGGACGTGACGAGCCCTGACCCCGGCGCCGAGTGGTGGACGACCTCGGACGTCGCCGCCTACCTCGGGGTGCGGGTAGGCACGGTGGCGACGTACCGGAAGCGGGGGCAGATGCCTGCGCCTGATCTGACTCTCGGGCGTACTCACGTGTGGCGGCCGGCGCACATCGTCAGCTGGCATGAGGCGCGACCGCGGCCCGGTGTCGGCGGCAGGGCGCGGGCCGACGTTCAACCACTGTCGGGCGATGACACCGAGCGCTAGGCGCTCGGACCCGCTTTGACCGCCCGTAGCTCGTCTGCGAACTCGCGCGTCTCCGGCGCGTCCGGATACTGCTTCGCCAACACCGTCGACAGGTCCGTGGCCACCATCGCGAGCGATGGCAACGAGCGTCGGTTCCCGCTGAGCGCCTGGCGACCGAGTTCGACAGCGCGATCCAAGTCGCCCGACCGAGCGGCCACGACTCCGAGGGTGATCCGCGCTTCCGCAACTCTCATCGGCTTACGCACGATGCCGGTGCTGTCGGTGGATGAGCGGATCACCTCGTCGGCGTAGACCTCGGCAAGGCTGTTCTCGCCGACGATCCGGTAGCAGTCCATCGCGTAGAAGTCGAACTTGGCCGGGTCGACCACGAAGTGGTGGTCAAGGTTCTCCGGGTACGGCAGCCCTTCGAGGATGCGGCGGCCGTGGTCTAGGGCAAGCTCAACTTGACGCCTGTCCCCCATGCGTGCCCACGCCTTGGCCCGCTGGGCGGCTAGCTGAACCGCCACGCTTTGACGTGGTGCGGCTGCTTCGCCCGCTTCGGCGGCGGCAATGACGCCACGGAAATCGCCTGCGGTGAGCGCGTACCAGGCACGCATCTCCTGCGCCCAGCCGACGACGCTCACGTCCCCGGACTCTTCTCCGAGCTGCAACGCGGCCTTGCGGGTCGCCTCCGCTTCGGTGTGCCGACCCATGTCGTACTCGACGCAACCGACCAGGAGGGCGACCGTTCCCGCCAGGGTCAGGAGTTCCCGGTGCTGGGCGAGGGTCAGACGGGCATCGAGGAGTGCCGTCATGCGCCGCAGCCATGCGTGTCCCTCGACCCGCAGGTCTGCCGAGTCGGCGTAGGGGTACTCGCTGCATAGTCTGTCGGCGGTGATCCGTAGCCCTTCAAGGGTCGCTTGGGATACGTCCGACGCGCGCATGCGGGTAACGATTTCGAGGGTGTCCAGGCCGGCGCCGGCCATCAGGGCCTTGTCGATCTCGTCGCGGCCACGGCGGGGGAAGAAGGCGGCGGTGACGGTGCCGAACGTGGCGGCGATGAGGGACTTGTAGAAGTCGTCCGGCTCGGCGTCGCCCGCCTCCCAGCGCTTCCAGTTGCGGAGCAGGCTGCCGGGCGACGGCAGCTCTGACGAGGCGTGCGCCCGGAGGGCTTCGACCGCCTCGGCCTGCGACCACCCTCGGGCGGCCCGCTCGTTTCGGATGCGCCGAGCCCACAGAGGCCGGCTCTCGCCTGCGCTGCCCGTGTCTCCCATGAGCCCAGTATGGCCCCGTTACGGGGGGTGACAGGGAAGGGGACAGCGGCCTGACACCGCAGTGACACCTGTCGTTCGGTGCCCGGCCGGGCGATCGTCATATCTACAAGTTCCGTTGCTCGAAGATCACTTGCTCGATGGGGCTGGCGATCATCGGCGCGGTGTCGTAGCGTCCGAAATACTAACTCGGTTAGTAATTGGGCACCGAGGGGAGTCGAAGCATGACCGGAAGAATGTTCGGTGAGCGCCCGGTGGGCGCGGTGACGCTGGTGGAGACTCCGGTGTCGCGGTCGTACGCGCAGAAGGCTCGGGTGGCGTTCCTCGTCGTGGCGGCGTCCGTCGCCCTGGTGGTGGCCGCGACCGCGTCAGTGATGGTGCCGCTGGTGCTCGCGGTGGTGATCGGGCTGTTGTCCGGCGCGGTGTGTGGCCTGGTGGTTGCCGCCGTAGTTCGGGTGTGGCCGGCGCTGCGGGTGCTGTGGTGGTGGGCGTTCGAGATCGTCGCTGCGGTCACGCTCTTCGTGGGCATGGCGTACCTGTCCCGGGCGACGCATCCGGCGGTGCCGCTGGTCCTCCTGGTCCTGGTGCTGGGTGTGGTGTTCGGCGTCGGCCGGGTCCGTCGGCGGGTGTCGGCGTGGGTGTGGTGCGTGGTGGTGCGGCACCGGCTGCGGTTGTGCTTCGCGGAGTTCATCCGGTCCGCGTCGCGGCTGCACCCGGGTCGTCTGCCGCTGATCCTGTGGGCGCGGCCGACACCGGCCGGGGAGCGGGTGTGGGTGTGGCTACGGCCGGGCCTGGACTTGACGGACTTGGACGGCAAGGCGGACAAGCTCGCGGTGGCCTGCTGGGCGGGTGAGGCGCGGATGGTCCGCGCGTCGGCTCGGCACGCCGCGTTGGTGCGGGTGGACATCACCCGTCGTGACCCGCTTACCGGCTTGGTGGCGTCGCCGCTGTCGGCGCTGGTGACGTGGCTGCGCGACGAGGACGCCCCGGTGTCCCCCGCCATGCCGCCGCTGGGCTTGGACCTGCTGGACGTGCCGGAGCCGGCACCGGAGCAGCGCAACCCGCGCCGCTGAAATCAAGACTCACATGTCCTGACCGGGATGTGTGCGGTGAGCCCCAGCAGGGCGGTTCACCTCCAACAAATCTCGAAGGAGATCGTAATGGCAAACGACACGACCGTGACGGTGGTCGGCAACCTGACTGCCGACCCGGAACTGCGGTTCACCCCGGCCGGGGTGGCGCTGGTGAAGTTCACCGTGGCGTCCACGCCTCGGGTGTTCGACCGGGCGTCGGGTGAGTACCGCGACGGTGACCCGCTGTTCCTGACGTGCACCGCGTGGCGGGACCTGGCCGAGCACATCGCCGAGTCCCTCGCCAAGGGCACTCGGGTGGTGGTGGCCGGGCGGCTGCGGCTGTCGCGGTGGGAGAACGAGCAGGGCGAGAAGCGCTCCGCCTACGGCCTGGACGTGGACGAGGTCGGCCCGTCGCTGCGGTTCGCCACGGCGGCGGTGAAGAAGATCGCCCGGTCCCGCAATGGGGACGGGTTCACTCCGGAGATGCCGGCGGATGACCAGTGGTCGACCGCTGCGCCGGCGTCGGTGGCCTGAGCGGAGGTGCGCTGATGTCGACGCTGACCGTTCCCGCCGTGCCGGGTGGCATGCCTGCCGACCCGCCCGTGTCGATCTTCGACCCGGTGCACGTCGGGGTGGACGAGTTCGGCCACCCGGTGCGGGTCCCGCTGATCTACCGCAACTTGTTGATCGGTGGGGAACCGGGCGGCGGCAAGTCGACCCTGCTGAACCTGATCGTCGCTCACGCCGCCTTGTCGCTGGACTGCCGGCTGTGCCTGCTCGACGGTAAGCAGGTCGAGTTGGGCCAGTGGAAGAGCTGCGCTGACGTGTTCGTCGGCCCGGACATCACACATGCCCTGGCCACGTTGCGGCGGATGCAGATCGTGATGGACAACCGGTACGCCTACCTGGAAGTGGCCGGCCGCCGGAAGACCCAACGCGATGACGTGTTCAGCCCGATCCTCGTCGCCGTCGATGAGATCGCCTACTTCTCGGCCACCGTCGGGGACAAGAAGACCCGAGACGACTTCGCGGGTCTGCTGCGTGACCTGGTGGCCCGAGGGCGGGCGGTCGGCATCATCGTCGTCGCGGCGACGCAACGACCCTCGTCGGACATCATCCCGACGAGTCTGCGGGACCTGTTCGCCTGGCGGTGCGCGTTCCGGTGCACCACCAACGTGTCCTCCGACATCGTCCTTGGGCACGGGTGGGCGGACCGTGGCTGGTCGGCCAACACGATCAGCCCAACCAACCCCGGCGTGGGCCTGCTCATCGCCGAGGGTGGCACCCCTCAACTGATCAAAGCCGCGTACCTGGATGACGCGGCCTGCGCCCGTATCGCCATTCACGCCGCCCGCCTGCGGGCTGACCGCAAGGAGCGTGCGGCATGAGCATCCGTATCCGACCCAGGCCGGCCACGTCACCGACCTGGCCGGGCACCGACGACCACCTGTCGCACCCGGACTGGTGCGCCCGGGGGCACGCCTGCGGCCTGGGCGAGCACCGGGCACAGCCGGTGACCCTGCGGGTTCCCGGCCGGGGTGTGGTGGTCCTGACCCGGGTGCTGGCCGCCGACGGCAGCCAGCACGCCGAGATCCGCACCCGCATCAGCCTCGCTCCCGGCGATATCAGCGCTCGGGCGCACCTGATGCGGATCGTCACCGAGTTCGACGCGGCCCTGCGGCGGATGGTCCGCCCTCAGCGCCGAACCCCATAGAAACGGGCCGGCAGCAACGGGATTCGCCCCTGAGAAAGCACCCCGAGGCCGCCGACCCGCCCCATCAACAGCCCGGAAGGAGCTGCCGTCATGCACGCTACCCAAAACACGGTCGCCGAGCAGGTGACCACCCCGGCCCGCACGCTGCGGGACGCCGCCCTGTACCTGTCCCGCCACGGCTGGACGCAGGGCGCCTACTACGACGCCACGTCGGGGTCGTTCACTCCCCCGGCCTGCGTGGTCGGCGCGATCGGCATGGTCTGCTACGGCGGACCTGCCGACGCCCCGGCGCAGATGTTCGACGCCCCGGAGTTCGTTGACTTCGACGCGGCGCTGACCCTTCTCGACGTCTACCTGCGCGAGATCCACCCGTGCGACATCGGCGTGTACAGCTTCAACGACACGCCGGGCCGTACCTGCGATGACGTCATCGCCGCGCTGAACGCGGCGGCTGACGGCTGGGACCGCACCAACGGTGGTGCGGCATGAACAAGAACACCGTCAAGCCCGGCTTGACGCGCACCCGTACCAAGCGCGCCAAGCGGTCGGTGGAAACCACCGAGTTCGACGCGTTCGTACGCCGCATCCTGCGAGCGTACGCCCGTCGGGTCGCTGCCGGCGACATCGAGGCGCTGCGGTCGCTCGCGGTGCTGTCTACCGACGTGGACGCCATGACCCGGCTCGCTGTCACCGGCCTGCGCCAGGCTCCGTACCGCTACTCCTGGTCGGAGATCGCCGACCGGCTGGGCGTGTCCCGGCAGGCGGTGCAGATGCGCTACGGCGACCGTGCCGACCGCGTCGCCCTAGACGAGCGGCTCATCCGCGCCGGCCTCGGCGTCACGGTGGCGACCCTCGCGCAGGTGTTCGCCGATCACCACCCCGGTAGCCCGGCCGCTTCGGTGTGCCCGGGCTGCGGCTTCCGTTACCCCGACGGGGTGACGGACTGCCCGACCAACGCCACGGTTCGCCCGCTGCTGTACCGGCGACGTGGCGAGGACAAGCAGGCGCTCACCGTGCTGACGCCTGACCAGCTCGCCGACCTGCACAACCCGAAGGCTGCCCGGACCAACCGGACGGCCACCCGCAGGGCGGCTCAACCCACACCCCCGGCGTCTCGTCCGGAGCCGACCCTGCTCGGCCTCAGCGACGGGAGGGCAACGGCGTGAACATCGCATCCAACCCGCCCGGCACTGGTCAGTGGATCGGTGCGAGCTACGCCCTCGGGCGGCCGGTCAGCACCGATGAGCCGTATCCGCACATCTGCGGTGTCACGGTGACCGGCTTGATGACCGGCGTGACGGTGAGACTGAAGGAGCGTCACTGTGCGGCCTGCGCCGCCGAGGACGCCCCCGCAGCCCGACCCGGGCAGCCGGGTGGTCGGCCGCGTCTCGTTCTGATCTCCGGAACGGGGGCACGCCGGTGACCCGCACCAACAATGCACCTGTCAACGCCGGGGAACCCCGATTGGCGTCGATCGCCTCGTGGGCGGTGCTGGCCGCGTCGTTCGGCCTGTCCGCCTCCACCTGGATCGCGCTGGCCGAACTCGCCGGCTTCACCGCTCGAATTTCGATCCCCGGCACCTCGGTCAGCCTCGCCCTGGCCTGGCTGATGCCCATCGCGGTCGACGGCTACGTGGTCGTCGCCCTGGTGCTGTGGATGGCACCCGTGCCCGCACGGGTCGCCGCGTTCGCCAAGAAGAACACCTACGGTGCGGCCGGCATCGGCATCGCTGCCCAGTCGGCGTACCACCTGCTCCAGACCAACGCCAACACCGATGAAACCTGGCGCGTGGCCATGGCCGCGATCGTCGGCGCACTGCCGCCGGCTGTCGCCGGCCTGGCTGTGCACATGCGCGCCCTGATCCGCCGGGAAAGCGGCCGAACCTCGACCGCCGCCACCGGCATCGCACCGACGTTCTCGGCACCCGCCGAGACGCCAACCCCGACCATGACCATTCCCGCCGTCCCGGCACCGACACCCGGCCGGCCCGAGCTGCCCATCATCCCGACCACCGACACGGCCGAACCGGCACCGACGCCGGCCCGGCCCGAGATCCCGACCCCGGCCCAGCTCGCCACTCGGATCACCACACCGCGACCGGCCCCGACCCTGGAGCCGGCGACGTCCGCGCCCGATGCGACTGCCCGCACCGCCCGTCCCCGTCCGAGCAAGCCTGATGTCACCCCGGCACCGACGTTGGCACCGTCCACCACCGACATTCCTGTCACCGCGTCTGACGCTGCCCAACTTCCGCTGCCGATCGTGGCCCCGGACCTGCTCGCCCGAGCGACCCGCGTCGCGAAGCAGTACCGCATCGAGCACGGCACGCCGATCACCCCGGGACAACTGGCCGTCCGCCTCAAGGTGACCTCCGACGAGGCCACGCAAGCCCTCGCGGTCCTGGACCTCGACCCCAACGCCAGCAACCGACCCGTCCGACCCGCCAACGGCAACCCTGTGAAGGCGACCCGTTGACCGTCTCGACGCTGACCGTCGTACCCGAAGCTTCTGCTTCGGGTACGGCCCCGTGCGCCGAGCCGACCGCCCCGCCCTGGTACGCGACCTCCGCCGACCTCCGCCGCCAGGCCGCCGCCCGCCTCACGTCACCTGACCTGCCCGAGTGGCTGCGCCACGTCCGCCCGGCCGCCGGCTGCACCCGCCCGATCCGCCTGTTCGGCACCATCGCCACCGTGGAGGCCGCGACCGGTCGCCTGCTCGCGGAGCGGTCGACGGCCGACATGCCCGATGGCGTCATCTACAAGCCGTGCGGCAACCGCCGCGCCGCCGTGTGCCCGACCTGCTCCAAGCTCTACCAGCGCGACGCCTACCAGGTCGTCCGCGCCGGCCTCGTCGGCGGCAAGGGCGTGCCCGAGCAGGTCGCCCACCACCCGGCGGTGTTCCCGACCTTCACCGCCCCGTCCTTCGGCGAGGTGCACACCCGCTACGTCAAACGGCACACCTGCACTCGCCGCAGCTCGTGTGACTGCCGGCCAGAGCCGTGCCACGCCCGCCGGGAGGCGGCCGTGTGCCCGCACGGGGTGCGGCTGGTCTGCTTCGCCCGCCACGAGGACAGCGACGCCCGGTTGGGCACGCCGCTGTGCCTGGACTGCTACGACCACGACGCGCAAGCTGTCTGGAACCTGTCGGCCGGGGAGCTGTGGCGACGCACCACCATCGCGATCAACCGCTACATGCACCGCCTGGCCACCGCACGTGGCATCCCCGACATCCCCGTGACCTCGCCGCGCACCGGTAAGACCCGGTGGGTGTCCCCGGTGCGGCTGTCGTTCGGCAAGGCCGCCGAGATGCAACGGCGCGGCGTCGTGCACTTCCACGCCATCATCCGGCTCGACGGCCACGACGCCGACGACCCGGACGCCATCGTGCCGGCACCGCCGCAGCTCGACGCGGCCGACCTGGTCGCCGCCGTCGACCACGCCGCCGCCACCGTCGGCTTCACCACCGCCGACCACCCCGCCCACCCCGGCGGCTGGCGCATCACCTGGGGCGAGCAGGTGCTGACCAAGGTGATCACCGTGGCCGGGCGGGGTGAGGTGACCGACGCCCAGGTCGCCGCGTACCTGGCCAAGTACGCCACCAAGTCCACCGAGGTCACCGGGCACGCCTCCAACCGGCTCACCGCCGACAGCATCGACATCTACGCCGACCCGGCCGGCACCCACACCGAACGCCTGATCGACGCATGCTGGATGCTCGGCATCCCCCGCGACTGGCGGCGGCTGCGACGCTGGGCGCACATGCTCGGCTTCGGCGGCCACTTCCTCACCAAGTCCCGCCGCTACTCGGTCACCTTCGCCCTGTTGCGCAACCAACGCGTGGTGTTCCGCCGCGCCCAGAGCAGCGGGCCGGAGCAAGCCGCGGCCGGGACTGAGCCGACCACGCTGGTGGTCAACTTCCTGCAATTCGTGGGCGCCGGCTGGCACACCACCGCCGACGCGCTCCTCGCCAACGCGTCCGCCGCGATGGCCCGAGAGCACCAGGACTCCGCGCGCGAGTACCTACAGACCCTCGTCGCCTGACGCACGATCCAGCGTCAAGCCCACCTTGACAGCAGAACCAACAGCATTGGGGAACCGATGAGTATCGACGTACCGGCAGCGTCGGGAGCGCTGCTGACCACTGAGGAGCTTGCCCGGCTCGTGAAGGTCGACCCGTCCACCGTCCGGCGGTGGCGCACTGCCAACCCTGTCCAGGGGCCGGCGTTCATCCGGCTGTCCGCCCGGGTCGTGAAGTACGACCCGGAGGACGTCCGGGCGTGGCTGGGGCGGCACCGCACCGATCCTGAGGAATCGGCTCGGTGACCACTCCCCTGCTCCCGATCGGCGTGGCCGTTTCCACGGACGTGGAGCACCGTCTCGGCCGGCCGAACCCGTACCGTGCCCGGGTCCGGTGGGTCGACCCGTCGTCGGGCCGGCGTCGCTCCAAGTCGCAGGCGTTCGCGGATGCCGAGCAGGCGCAAGCCTGGCTCGACACGATGCAGCGCGCGGCGAGGGGCGGCGTCGACCCCGACGCGGCGTCGATGCGGCTGGCGCAGTACGGCGAGAGCGTGATGCGCCTGGCGCTGCGCGGCCTGGAGGGCAAGACGCTCGACCCGTACCTGTCGGGGTGGCGTAGGCGGGTGGTGCCGACGCTCGGCCACCTGCCGGTCCGGCTGATCACCAATGGTGCGGTGGATCGGGCCGCGCACGGCTGGATCGCCGAGGGCTGCGGGCGGTCGACGGTGAAGAACAGCCTTGCCGTCCTGGTGCGGGTCCT
Organism: Micromonospora sp. AMSO1212t; assembly: GCF_008868145.1. Classification (NCBI taxonomy): domain Bacteria; kingdom Bacillati; phylum Actinomycetota; class Actinomycetes; order Micromonosporales; family Micromonosporaceae; genus Micromonospora; species Micromonospora sp. AMSO1212t. The sequence continues at coordinate 4,656 of NZ_WBKS01000036.1, read as the reverse complement.
GGAGCAGGCGGTGCGGGACGGTCTGATCGACCGGAATCCGGCGCGGCTGACCGGGTGGCAGCGGGAGTACCAGCGTGCCGAGGACGAGTTGGACAACCCGCGTTCCTTGGCGCTGCCGGACTGGACCGCCCTCGCCACCCTGGCGGCGGCGCTGGTCGAGCGCTCGCACGGCCGCTACCCGGGCTGGGGCGAGGTGGTGATGTTCGCGGCCGGCACGGCGGCCCGCATCGGTGAGGTGTCCGGCGTGCGCAAGGGCGACATCGACTGTGACACCTGGCTGTGGACGGTGCGCCGGCAGACCACCACCGGCCCCGGCGGCTTGGTCGACAAGGGCACCAAGGGCAAGCGGGCGCGGCAGGTGCCCATCATCGAGGAGCTGCGGCCGATGGTGGCCGCGAAGCTCGATCGGATCGCCGAGGATGACGGCCGGCTGTTCGTCGGTCCTCGGGGCGGCCGGATCAGCACGGCGGTGCTGCGCGACGCGACGCATTGGGACGAGGTGGTCGGCTCGCTGGGCTTCGAGTACCTGCGGCGGCACGACCTGCGACACACCGGGCTGACCTGGATGGCGGATGCCGGCGTGCCGGTGCACGTCCTACGGAAGATCGCCGGTCATGGCTCGCTGATGACGACTCAGCGGTATCTGCATCCGGATCGGCAGTCGATCCGGGCCGCCGGTGAGGCGCTGTCTTCGCATCTCACCGGCCTGAGGTCCCCAAATGGTCCCCAGCGGGGCATCGCATGATCGCGAGAAATGCCCTTCTACCTGCGTCGGGACGGCCGGATTCGAACCGACGACCCCTTGACCCCCAGTCAAGTGCGCTACCAAGCTGCGCCACGTCCCGATGCCCCCGCCAGGTCTCCCCCGCGGCAGCCGGTACAGCTTAGCGCAGGATCTTCGCACCGTGCGCAGAGGCCCCTCCCGCGCCGCGCGCCACACCCCCTAGAGCATCCTAGGAGGGTGGGCGCGGCAAGACCGAGCGACAAGCAGAGGGTCAGCCGTGGGCCTTGCCCCGGCCGCCGGGGCCCAGCTTCTTGCGCGGGCGTACCGAGATCTCGATCGGGCTGCCCTCGTAGCCGAACTCCTCGCGGAGCTTGCGCTCGACGAAGCGCTGGTAGCCGGCGTCGAGCGGCCCGGTGGTGAACAGCACGAACCGCGGCGGCGCCGCCCCGGCCTGGGTGGCGAACAGGATGCGTGGCGCGCGCCCGCCGCGTACCGGGTGCGGGGTGGCCTGCACCAGCGCGGTGAGCCACTGGTTGAGCTGCGCGGTCGGGATGCGCGTCTCCCAGCTGGCCAGCGCCTTGCGCAGCGCGGGCGCGAGCTTGTCGACGGCGCGGCCGGTCTTCGCGGACAGGTTCAGCCGGATCGCCCAGGGGATGCGCCGCAGCTCCCGGTCGATCTCCTTGTCCAGGTAGTAGCGGCGGTCGCCGTCGACCAGGTCCCACTTGTTGAACGCGATGACCAGCGCCCGGCCGGACTCGACGACCATGGTGAGGATCCGCTGGTCCTGCTCGCTGATCACCTCGCTGGAGTCGATCAGCACCACGGCGACCTCGGCCGCCTCGATCGCCGAGGCGGTACGCAGGCTGGCGTAGTACTCGGTGCCGCTGGCCTTGCCGACCCGCTTGCGCAGGCCGGCGGTGTCGACCAGCTGCCATGTCTCGCCGCCGATCTCGACCAGGCTGTCGACCGGGTCGACCGTGGTGCCGGCGACCGAGTCGACGACCGCCCGCTCCTCGCCGGAGAAGCGGTTGAGCAGGCTGGACTTGCCGACGTTGGGGCGACCGACCAGCGCGACCCGGCGCGGGCCGCGCGGCCGGTTCTCCACGATCTTCGGCGCCTCGGGCAGCGCGTGCAGGATGGCGTCGAGCAGGTCGCCGGAGCCTCGGCCGTGCAGCGCCGACACCGGGAACGGTTCACCGAGGCCGAGCGACCACAGCGCGGTCGCCTCCATCTCGATGGTGGTGTTGTCGGCCTTGTTCGCGACCAGGATCACCGGCTTGGCGCTGCGGCGCAGCATCTTCACCGCGGCCTCGTCCACGTCGGTCGAGCCGACCATGGCGTCCACCACGAACAGCACCACGTCGGCGGTGCCCACCGCGATCTCGGCCTGGGCGGCGATGGCGGCGGCCCGGTCCTTGGCGTCGGGTTCCCAGCCGCCGGTGTCCACGACGGTGAACGACCGGCCGTTCCACTGCGCGTCGTAGGGCACGCGGTCCCGGGTCACGCCGGGGATGTCCTCCACGACCGCCTGACGGCGGCCGATGATGCGGTTGACCAGCGTGGACTTGCCGACGTTGGGTCGGCCGACCACTGCTACGACGGGCTGCGGGCCGGTCGGCTCACCGGAGTCGGCCTCCGGCTCGCGCAGTTCCACCCAGCCACCGAAATCATTGTCACTCATGCCACGCCCCGCTCGGTGAGCATGTCCCGCAGGCGGGCCACGACCTCGTCGATGCCCAGCTCGGTGGTGTCCAGCACCACCGCGTCGGGGGCCTGCTGGAGCGGGTTGACCTTGCGGGTCGAGTCGAGCCGGTCCCGGCGGGCCAGGTCGGCGGCTGTCGCCGCGACGTCGGCCGCGTCCTCGGCGCTGCGTCGCTTCGCGCGCGCCGCCTCGGAGGCGGTCAGGTACACCTTCAGCTCCGCGTCCGGCGCGACCACCGAGCCGATGTCCCGGCCTTCGACCACGATCCGGCCCGCGTCGGCGATCACCCGCCGCTGCCGGTCCACCAGCAGCTCGCGTACGGCGGCGACGGCGGACACAGCGGACACCGCCTTGGTCACCTCGGCGCCGCGGATGGCGGTGGACACGTCGGTGCCGTCGACGGTCACGGCGTACCCCTGGGGGTCGGTGCCGATGCGGAGGTCGGCCTCGGCGGCGACCTTGGCCACCGACTCGGTGTCGGTGAGTTCCACGCCGGAGCGCAGGACCGCCCAGGTCAGCGCCCGGTACATGGCGCCGGTGTCGAGGTAGCGGGCGCCGAGGCCCGTGGCCAGTCGCCGCGACACGGTGGACTTCCCCGAACCGGACGGCCCGTCCACAGCGACCACGCATCGCCCGGCCGGTACGTTTTCCTCCACCGTTGTCCTCCTCAGCCCGTACCTCGCGGGTCGCCCGGTGTGCCGGGCGCCGTTGAGCGGATGTTCCGTCTTGAATCATGCCCGCGCCGCGCGGGCGTCCCGCCGGGCCGGCGTGTGCCGGCCCGCGGACCGCGTCGAAGCCTACCGGGAGCCGTACCCCGATCGTCGGGGTCAGTCACCCACGGCCTTGAACAGGGCGGCGACCTCCGCGTTTGTGAGCCGTCGCATCCGCCCGGTGCGCAGGTCGCCGAGCTTGATCGGACCGATCGAGGTACGGATCAGACGGGACACCGGGTGTCCCACCTCGGCCATCAGGCGCCGGACGATGTGCTTGCGCCCCTCGTGCAGGGTCAGCTCCACCTGGGCGGTTTTGCCCAGCGTGTCGACCAGCTTGAACCCGTCGACCTTCACCGGCCCGTCCTCCAGCTCGACGCCGGAGGTCAGCCGCTTGCTGAGGTTGCGCGGGATCGGCCCGGCCACCTCGGCGAGGTAGGTCTTGAGTACCTCGTACGACGGGTGCATGAGCTTGTGGGCGAGGGTGCCGTCGTTGGTGAGCAGGAGCAGGCCCTCGCTGTCGGCGTCCAGTCGCCCGACGTGGTAGACCCGCTGCTCGAGCCGCGCGCCGATGAAGTCGGCGAGCTCGGTGCGGCCCTTCTCGTCAGCCATGGTGGTGACCACCCCGCGCGGCTTGTTCATCGCCACGTAGACCAGGCGGACGTCGGCCTGCAGCCGCTCCCCGTCGACGACGATCACGTCGCGGGCCGGGTCGGCCTTGTCGCCGAGCTGCGCCACCCGTCCGTTCACGGTGACCCGGCGCCGGAAGATCAGGTCTTCGCAGGCGCGCCGGGAACCCACCCCCGCGGCGGCGAGCACCTTCTGGAGGCGCTCGGCGCCCTCGTACACGGGGGCATCGGGCTTCGGGGCACGGTCATCGCGTCGCATCGGCAAGCTCTTCTACGTCGTCGGGAAGGAACGGGGCGAGCGGCGGCAGGTCGTCCACCGAGTTCAGCCCCAGCTTCTCCAGGAACATGGTGGTGGTCCGGTAGAGGTAGGCACCGCTGTCCGCTTCGGTGCCGCACTCCTCGACCAGGCCGCGACCCACCAGGGTACGGAGCACCCCGTCGCAGTTGACACCCCGGATGGCCGAGATGCGCGAGCGGGTCACCGGCTGCCGGTAGGCGACCACGGCGAGGGTCTCCAGCGCGGCCTGGGTCAGCCGCACGGACTGCCCGTCCAGTACGAACCGTTCCACGTACGTCGCGTATTCCGGCCGGGTGTAGAGACGCCAGCCACCTGCGGCCCGGCGCAGGTCGAACCCGTGCCCTGCGGCGGTGTATCCGGCGGCGATCTCGTCGAGCATCGCGCCGACCCGCTCGGGGGCCTGTTCGAGGATCTCGGCCAGGACCAGCTCGCTGACCGGCTGATCCACCACGAGCAGGATCGCCTCGAGGGCGCCGCGCAGCTCCGCGTCGTCCAGGACCGGTGCGGGCACCGGTTCCGGCGCCGTCCGGCGCCGTCCCCGCTTCGGGGGTACGCCCTCAGCACCCGCTCCCCCGCCCGCCCGCTGCGCCGCG
>NZ_WBKS01000035.1:0-47662 GCF_008868145.1 Micromonospora sp. AMSO1212t | reverse complement strand
ATCGGGGGCATGCGTGCGGTGGTGTTCGAACGGTTCGGGGTGCGGCCGGAGGTCCGGGAGGTGGACGACCCGGCGCCGGCGCCGGACGGGGTGGTCGTCCGGGTCGGCGCCACCGGCCTGTGCCGCAGTGACTGGCACGGCTGGCAGGGCCACGACCCGGACATCCGCCTGCCGCACGTGCCGGGGCACGAGTTCGCCGGTGTCGTCGTGGCAGTGGGCGCGGACGTACGCGGCTGGCGGCCCGGCGACCGGGTGACCGCGCCGTTCGTCTGCGCCTGCGGGCGGTGCCCGTCGTGTCTCGCGGGCGACCAGCAGGTCTGCGAGCGGCAGACCCAGCCGGGCTTCACCGGGTGGGGTTCGTTCGCCGAACTGGTCGCGGTGCGGCACGCCGACGTCAATCTGGTGCGCCTCCCGGACGAGCTGGACGAGGCAGCAGCCGCGGCGCTCGGCTGCCGGTTCGCCACCGCGTTCCGGGCCGTGGTCGCGCAGGGCCGGGTGGCAGCCGGCGAATGGGTCGCAGTGCACGGCTGCGGCGGGGTCGGCCTGTCCGCCGTGATGATCGCGGCGGCGAGCGGGGCCCGGGTGGTGGCGGTGGACGTCTCGCCCGGCGCGCTGGAGCTGGCCCGCCGCTGCGGCGCCGCGGTCGGCGTGGACGCGAGCGCTCTGGGCGGTCCCGGCGAGGTGGCCGCCGCGATCCGGGAGGCCACCGGCGGGGGCGCCCACCTGTCGCTGGACGCGCTCGGCAGTCACGCCACCTGTGTGGCGTCGATCGAGGGCCTGCGCCGGCGCGGCCGGCACGTGCAGGTCGGGCTGCTGCCGGCCGCGCAGGGCCGCCCGGCGCTGCCGATGGACCTGGTGATCGCGTACGAGCTGGAGCTGCGGGGCAGCCACGGCATGCCGGCCCACGCGTACCCGGAGATGCTGCGGCTGGTCACCGCCGGGGTGCTGCGCCCGGCCGAGCTGGTCACCCGCACCGTCGACCTGGCCGCCGCGCCGGACGCGCTGGCCACCATGGACCGGCCGGCCACCGCCGGGATGTGCCTGATCCGTCCCTGAACGGCACGGGCCGGCCCGCCGCCGGAAGACCCGGCGCGGACCGGCCCGCGAGCCTGCCCGATCAGTCGGTGACGGTCACCGTGACGGTACGGGGCGGCTGCTGGTACTGCCCCCGGTTGTCCATGCCGCGGACCGTCACCGTGTACGTGCCGGCCGGGATCACCGGCGACGTGTACGCGAAGTTCGACCCCGGCGAGCCCGGGCTGGTGAGGAACGTGGCGATCCACGGCCAGCTGCTCGGCGCGCCCGCGCGGCCGAACGTGCCGGCGGAGTTCATGCCCTGCCCGGCGCTGTTGCCGATCTGCACCTCGACCTTCTGCATCCCGCCGTCGTCCACCGCCCGGCCGGTGATCACGATCCGGCCTCCGGTGTACGCCTGCCCCTCGACCGGGGTGATGCTCGGCTCCAGCGTCGGGTCGGTGTCACCCGGGTAGACGAGGTAGCGGGCGGTCGCGCCGTTCGTCGAGTTGTCCTGCTGGCCCGCGGTGTCCACGGCCCACGCCTCGACGCTGTACGTGCCCCGGGTGGGAAGGTCGATCGAGAGCGTGAACGCGGTGCTGGTCGCGCCGGGCGCGGCGAGCGTCGCGTCGACTGTGGCGAACGCGGCGGCCATGGTGCCGTTGGGCTGCACGTACCGGCCGGTGTCGAGGTCGCGCAGCGCGATCCGGACCGCCCGGACCCCCTTGTCGTCGGTGGCGGTGCCGGTCAGGTCCAGGTGCAGCCGGTCGATGTCCTGGTTGGTGCCGGTGAAGCTGAGCAGCCCGTTCGGGAAGGCGTCGCCGGGTACCTGGGCGGTGACGGTGAGCCGGCCCATGTTGTTGCTGGACGTGGTCAGGCCGAGCTTGTCGGTCGCCCGTACCCGGAAGTCGTAGACGCCGGGGGTGAGCGGCACGGTGGTGAACGACCAGTCGAACGTCGCGGCGTCGAGGTTGGTCGGGGAGATCCGGTGGTAACCGGCGACCGAGTCGGCGCCCCACGTGCCGTCGCTGGCCAGCGCCTCGCGGGTGGTGTTGTTGCGCAGGTAGATCTCGACCGACTTGAGGGCGTCGTCGTCGTTGGCCGTACCGGCGAACGTGATCGTGCCGCCGGGCGCGACGGTGAACGGCGCCGGGTTGCCCGGCGGGGTCATCGCCACCGGGGAGGTGATCGCCACTGTTGGCGGTACGCCGTTGGCGGAGACGGTCCAGTCGCGGGTGTCGCCGCGCAGGTCGCTCTGCCCGGTCGTGTCGACGGCGGTGGCGGTCATCTTCCACTGCCCCTCGACGGGCAGCGTGACCTCGTACTGCCAGGTGGTGGACGTCGCGCCGATCACGTCCGGCTCACCGCGGAAGGTGTTGTAGACCGCGGCGACGGTGCCGTCGTCCTGGAGGTACCGGTTGTCCGCCGTGCGGAACGAGTAGATGAGCGAGTTGACGCCCTTGTCGTCGGTGGCGGTGCCGGAGGCCACGAACGTCTGCGTGGCGAGCAGGCCGGCCGACGGCGAGCTGATCCGGGTCGTCGGCGGCAGGTCGTCGAAGCGGAACGCCTCGATCTTCTTGACCGCCTTGGTGGTGTCGCCGGCCCCGTTGCGGTCGAACGTCTTGGCCTGCAACTGGTAGACCCCGGCCGGCAGCGTCACCGGCAGGCTCCACGTGGTGGAGGTGGCGTTCGGCGCGGCCACAGTCGTGTTGATCGCCTTGAACGCGCCCCAGGTGGTCAGGTCGGCCTGGAGGTACTTGCCGCTGTTGCGGTCCTGGATCTCCAGCTGGACGCGGGCCACGCCGGCCGGGGCGAGCGCCTGGCCGCTGATCGTGAACGACTCGCCGGCCGACTTCACCGCACCCTCGATCGGCGTGGTGACAGTGGTGTCGAGCGGCGCGGGCGCGGGCTCCTTGGAGAGGTCGAAGAAGGCCACCCGGCCGGTGGTCTTGCCGCCCTTGACGTTGCCGTCACCGCCGACGAGCAGGCCGCGCGAGGTGGCGAGCATCGCCTTCTCGCCCTCGTACGAGTTGGAGCCGGGGTTCCACTCCAGCGCGGTGCCGGTGAGCGGGTCCAGCGCACCGAGGTGGTCACGGCGGACCACCTGGTCGCCGAGGCCGTAGCCGCTGAGTCCCTGGCCGGTGCCGTAGCCGACGTTGTCCAGGCCGGGCCACGGCACGTTCGACGTGGGCGACTCCTGCCAGCTGAAGTGGCCGCCGACGTAGACGGCGGTGTCGGTGATCGCCACCGAGTAGATGCTGTCGAAGTGCCGGGAGATCCAGAGCGGCTCGACGTGGTCGTTACCGGTCAGCGGGTACGCGATGGCGGTGTCGTTGATCGGCGGGCGGTCGCCGCCCGAGCCGCTGGTGACCACGAAGTACGAGTCGTCGGGCGCGATGTCTCCAGCGAAGACCCGCTGGATGCCGCCGACGAAGGAGAGGTTGTCCTCCCACAGCCGGGTACGCCAGGGCAGCAGCGCCTTGCTCGCCGTACCGATGAGGGCGACGCCGTAGCGGTCCTGGCCGGCGATCTGGCGGCCGGTGTGCACGACCAGCAGCTTGCTGCGGTCGTGGGTGAGCTTGAGCTGCTGCACGGTGAGCATGCCGCCGACGCCGATGCCGCCGGTGAGCGGCAGGTTGAAGCCGGTGTCGACGGCACCGGTGGTGGGGTTGAGCGCGACCAGGCCGCTGCGGCTGACGCCGTTCACGGTGGCGAACTGGCCGCCGACGTAGACCGCGTTCGTGCTCACGGCGAGCGCGGTGGCCCGCGCGTTCGCGGTGGCGGTGAACGCGGCGACCGGTGCGCCGGTGGCCGGGTTCAGCCGGGCGATCTTGCGCTTGGTGACGCCGTTGATCGTGTTGAACGAGCCGGCGATGTAGAGCGACGAGCCGTCCGGCGACGCCTCCACCGCGGCGACCGCGCCGTCGATCGTCGGCTTGAACGCGGTGTCGACCTTGCCGGTGTCCAGGTTGTACGAGGCGAGGGACCGCTGCGCGATCGTGGACCCGCCGACGTTCGCGATCGAGGTGAACGTGCCGGCGATGAAGACGCGGTTGCCGATCACCTCGATGTCGGTGATCTCGCCGTTGTTGATCCGCGGCGTGTCGGTGCGGGGCGTGGTCGGCATCAGCCGGGTGTCCCCGGGGGTGACCAGCGCACGGGTCGCGGTGGTGCGCGCGGCGCCCAGCGCGGCGCTGCTTCCCGTCGCCTGTGCGCCGGTCTGGCCGGCCACGCCGGCGTCCCGCACGGTGACGGTGGCGGCGAGCGCCGGCACTCCCGCCACCACGACCGCGCCGGCGGCGAGCACCGCCACCGCGCGAAGCCAAACTCGCATCGAGACAACTCTCCCTGTCCGCCGGGACGGCCCCCTCGGGTGAATTCCCGAGTCCCCTCCGTCCGCGTGCCGGACGCCACCGTAGGAGGCAAAGACATCTCGCGATACGTGCCGCACCGGTAATCGACCGGTTGCCATCAATTCCGGCCACACCGGCAGCGCGGCTCCGCCGATCGGGTCACCGGCTGTCACCGTCCGGCCGTACGCGCCGCCCCGGGCCGCGACGTGCGGTGTTCCACAGCGGACCCAGGGGCGGGTCAGTCGCCCCGCACCCGGGGGTGGCGGTGGTCGGTGAGCCGCAGGCCGACCCCGCGTACCGCCGCGATGGTGACGCCGGTGCCCAGCTCGTCGAGCTTGCGGCGCAACCGCTTGACCAGGGACTGCACGTCGGCCCGGCCGTGCGTCGGCGCGTCGTGCCAGACCGCGTGGTGCAGTTCGGCGTAGCTCCACACCCGTACCGGCTCGGCGGTCAGGCAGGTCAGCAGGTCACGCTCCAGCCGGGTCAGGGCGGTCTCGCGGTTGCCCCACCGGGCGGTCGACCGGGCCGCGTCGATCACCAGCGCGCCGTCCGGCGCGGGCCTGTCCCGGGGTACGGGCGGGGCCGGCGCGTCGGCCGGGGCCGGCGCCTCCGTGATCAACTCGCGCAGCTCGTCCAGATCGGCGACCATCAGAAGGGGTGCGACGCCGTCCAGCAGCTCGGTCAGCCGCAGCCGCTCGGCCGGGGACGACGTCACCCCGATGACGAGCGAGAAGGGGCGCTCCGGCGGGTCGGTGCCGGAGTTCGCCGCGTTCGTGCCGTCAGTCGTCACCGCGCCCCACCGTGACAAAAACTGTCAACAGGCCGCCCGATCCGGGGGCCTGTTGGTGACATGTTGCTCACGTACGGTTATTGATCGTTCCTTACTGTCGATCATAGTGTCCACTCAGGCGTCCGGCGCAGACCCGCACGGCGCCTAGGGGGCCTGGGGGGTTCTTTTCACACCGGTGTAGCAGTCGGGAGAGCATGTCTCCTGGCCCTTCTGCCATGGCTCGATCATCCGCGGGTCATCGGAACAGGAGGCAGCACCGATGCTGAGACGTCCACACAGATGGGGCCCGGCCCGGCGGCTGGTGAGCGCGGGCGCCGCCCTGGTGCTCGCCGCCACCGCGCTGGCCGCTACCGGCACGGCGGCACAGGCCGAGACGGGCGCGGGCGCGTCGACCGGCGACAAGATCCGTCCCGAGCTGACCCGTCAGCTCCAGGGCAAGAGCGAGGGCGACTTCTGGATCCACTTCGCCGCCAAGGCGGACCTGAGCAAGGCCACCGCGATCAAGGACTGGAACGAGCGCGGCGCCGCCGTCGCGGCGGCGCTGAAGAAGACCGCCGCCGACAGCCAGTCGAAGATCCGCGCCGAGCTGGACCGCTCGGGCACGAAGTACCAGACCTTCTGGGCGACGAACGCCATCAAGGTCACCGACGGCTCGCTGACCATGGCGCAGAACTTCGCCGCCCACTCCGAGGTGGACGGCCTGTACGCGCCGGTGGAGTACAAGCTGCCGGAGACCACTCCGGGCACCGACGAGAAGTCGGCGAACGCCCTGGAGTGGGGCATCGCCAACATCAACGCCGACGACGTCTGGTCCCAGTACGGCGTCAAGGGCGCCGGGATCACCGTGGCGAGCATCGACAGCGGCGTCCAGTTCAACCACCCGGCGCTGGTGAACGCCTACCGCGGCAACAACGGTGACGGCACCTTCGACCACGACTACAACTGGTTCGACGCGGCCGGCGAGTGCGCCACCGCGCCGTGCGACTCCGACGGCCACGGCACGCACACCATGGGCACCATGGCCGGCGCCGACGGGGCCAACCAGATCGGTGTCGCCCCCGAGGTCAAGTGGATCGCCGCGAACGGGTGCTGCCCGTCCGACGCCGCGCTCATCTCCTCCGGGCAGTGGATGCTGGAGCCCACCGACCTCAACGGGCAGAACCCGGACGCCAGCAAGCGGCCCAACATCATCAACAACTCGTGGGGCACCACGGCGCCGTCCAACGAGCCGTTCATGGAGGACGTCACCGACGCCTGGACCGCGTCCGGCATCTTCGGCGTCTGGTCCAACGGCAACAACGGCCCGTCCTGCCAGACCAGCGGCTCACCGGGCAGCCTGGCGAGCAACTACTCGGCCGGCGCGTACGACGTCAACAACAACATCGCCAGCTTCTCGTCCCGGGGCACCGGGCAGAACGGCGAGATCAAGCCGAACATCTCGGCGCCGGGTGTGAACGTGCGCTCCAGCGTGCCGACCAACTCGTACGCCAGCATCAGCGGCACCTCGATGGCGGCACCGCACCTGGCCGGCGCGATCGCGCTGCTCTGGTCGGCGGCGCCCACACTGGTCGGCGACGTCACGGCGACCCGCGCGCTGCTCAACGACACGGCGATCGACAAGGGCGACTCGCAGTGCGGCGGCACCACCGACGACAACAACGTCTACGGTGAGGGCCGCCTGGACGCGCTCGCGCTGCTCGCCGCCGCCCCGATCGGGGACAACGGCACCCTGGCCGGCAAGGTCACCGACGCCGCCACCGGCGCGGGTATCGCCGGGGCGACCGTCACGCTGACCGGCCCGACGGACCGCACGCTGACCACCGGCGCGGACGGGACGTACTCCTCGCTCCTGCCGGCCGGCGACTACCAGGTGGTCGTCTCGGCGTTCGGGTACGCGACCCGCACGCTGTCGGCGACGATCACCGCGAACACGACCAGCACGCTCGACGTCGCGCTCACCGCGGTAGCGAGCGTCACGGTCAGCGGGCAGGTCACCGACGGTTCCGGGCACGGCTGGCCGCTGTACGCGAAGGTGAGCGTCGAGGGCACGCCGATCTCCGACTACACCACGCCGTCGACCGGCCGCTACAGCCTGTCGCTGCCGTCCGGGGCGACCTACCGGCTCAAGGTCGAGCCGCAGTACGCCGGCTACCTGACCACCACCAAGGAGGTCACCGTCGGCACGGCCAACGTGACCGCCAACATCGCGGTGCAGGCGAACCCGGAGGCGTGCACCACCGCCCCCGGTTACACCGTCAGCTCCGACGGCGAGTACGAGACGTTCGACGGCACCGGCGTCCCGGACGGCTGGACCGTGGTGGACAACGCCGGCACCGGTCAGGTCTGGGAGTTCACCGACGCCGGTGAGCGCGGCAACCTGACCGGCGGCAGCGGCAACTTCGCCATCATCGACAGCGACAACTACGGCAGCGGCGGGCGGCAGGACACGTCGCTGGTCAGCCCGGTGGTCGACCTGACCGGCGTGACCACGCCGGTGATCCGGTTCAACCAGGACTACAACTGGCTCAACAGCGACCGCGCGGACGTCGACCTGAGCCTGGACGGCGGCACCACGTGGAGCAACGTGCTCCGGCAGGCCGCCGACGTACGCGGCCCGCGGGTGACCGAGGTGCCGATCCCGCAGGCGGCCGACCAGTCGCAGGTGCGGGTGCGCTTCCACTACTACGAGGCGAGCTGGGAATGGTGGTGGCAGGTCGACAACGTGCTCATCGGCAGCAAGCTCGTCTGCAAGCCGGTCAAGGGCGGCCTGGTCCTCGGCCACGTCCGTGACAAGAACGACAACGGCTACGTCAACGGCGCCACGGTGACCAGCAAGGACCGCCCGGCGGAGAAGGCCACCACCGTCGCCACGCCGGACGACACCGAGCTGCCCGACGGCTTCTACTGGATGTTCTCGTCGCTGACCGGGACGCACCCGTTCACCGCCAGCGCCGGCAACTACGTGAGCCAGACCAAGCAGGTGGCGGTCGAGGAGGACTGGGCCACAGCGGCCAACTTCCAGCTCGCCGCCGGCCGGCTGTCGGTGAAGCCGACCTCGATCACCGGCACGGTCCGGATGCCCAGCGGGAAGGTCAGCAAGACCTTCACCGTGACCAACACCGGCGGGGCCCCGGTCACCGCCGAGTTCAGTGAGCGCGACGGCGGCTTCGTGCTGCAACGGGCCGACGGCACCCAGTTGTCCGAGCAGGCGCTGCTCGGCTCCACCGGCGCGCCGGTCCAGCGGCTGACCGCCGCCACGTCGTTCGCGGCGCGCTCGTCCGGCAAGTCGTCGAACGCGATCACCGCCGCCGCACCCCAGGCGGACCCCTGGACCACCATCCCGGGCTACCCGGCGAACGTGATGGACAACCGGGTCGTCAACGTCGACGGCACCGTCTACTCCATCGCCGGTGGCGACGGCACCGCGTCGAGCGCCAAGAACTACAAGTACGACCCGATCGCCCAGACGTGGACCGGGATCGCCGACCTGCCCGGCGCGCGTAACGCCATGACGGTCGGCGTGATCGACGGCAAGATCATCGCCACCGGCGGCTGGGGTGCCGCCGGTCCGGACGCCGCCACCTTCTCGTACGACCCGGCGGCGAACACCTGGACCCGCAAGGCCGACAACCCGGTGCCGCGCGCGGCGGCCGGCCAGGCGGTCGCGGACGGCAAGCTGTACGCGATCGGCGGCTGCACCACGGCGAGCTGCACGCCGATGGCCAACTCGGTGGTCCGGTACGACCCGGGCACCGACGCCTGGGAGACGCTGCCGGCGTACCCGAAGTCGGTGGCGTTCCTGTCCTGCGGCGGGATCGACGGGACCGTCTACTGCACCGGCGGCAACGACGGAACCACGTCGCAGAAGGTCGGTTACGCCTTCGACCCGGGCGCAGGAGCCTGGACCGCCATCCCGGACGCGCCGGCCGACAGCTGGGCCGCCTCGTACGCGGTGGCGAACGGCAAGCTCCTGGTCGTCGGCGGGTCGCAGGGGGGCGCCATCACCAACGCCGGCTTCGCCTTCGACCCGGCGACCAACTCGTGGGCCAACCTGCCCAACGCCAACGCCCCCCGCTACCGGGGCGGCGCGGCCTGCGGGTTCTACAAGGTCGGCGGTTCGTCGGGCGGCTTCACGGCCACCAAGGACAGCGAGGTCCTGCCCGGCTTCGGCGAGTGCGCCGAGGGCGCGGCGGACGTGAGCTGGCTGACCGTCGACAAGTCGAAGGTCACGCTGGCGCCGGGTGAGAAGGTCACCGTCACGGTCGGCATGACCGCGAACGTCGACCAGCCCGGCACGTACTCCGCGTCCGTGGTGATCAAGGAGAACACGCCGTACACGGTGGAGCCGGTGGCGGTGACCATGATCGCGCAGCCGCCGACCACCTGGGGCAAGCTGTCCGGCACGGTCTCCGGCAAGAGCTGCCAGGGCGCCACCGCGCCACTGGCGGGCGTGACCGTGCAGGTCGACTCCTGGGCGAGCTCGTACACCTTCACCACCGACGCCCAGGGCCGGTACGCCTACTGGATGGACCGGCGCAACAACCCGCTGACGCTGATCGTCGCCAAGGACGGCTGGAAGCCCCAGACGCGCCAGACGAAGATCAACAGCAGCACGCCCACCGTTGAGGACTTCACCCTCTCCCCCACCCGCTGCTGACCCGGCACCCGACGAGGACGGCCCGCCCGGCGCAAGCGCACCGGGCGGGCCGCCCCACGTTCTCGGCCCCCGCTCCCGCTCCCGCTGATCTTGCACTTACTGCCCGGACAAGGCACATAAATGCCCCACCCTGAGGGCCGCAAGTGCAAGATCGACGGGGAGAGCGGGCGCGTCAGGGGGTGAGGCGGAAACCTACGCCTCTCACCGCGTGGATGGTGGCGGGGGCGTCCAGGCGACCCAGCTTGCGGCGGAGGCGGCGTACCACGGAGTGCATGTCCGAGCCCCGCCCAAGGTGGTCGTTGCCCCATACGGCGCGGTGCAGCCGGGCGTACGTCCACACCTGGCCGGGCGTACCGGTGAGACAGACGAGCAGGTCGTGCTCCAGCGGCGTCAACCCGATCTCCCGCTCCCGCCAGCGCAGCACCCGCCGGTCGGAGTCGACGGCCAGCCCCCGCCCGGGCGGCTCGGCCGGCGCCTCGTCGGCCACGGGCGGATGCGGCGCCGGGGCGAGTGCCGGCCGGCGTACCAGGTCGAGGAAGCGGCGGGCCTGATGGGCGCTGGACACGATCAGGAACGACTCGGTGCCGCCGAGCAGTTGGGCGAGCTGCCGGCGTTCGGCCGACGAGGACGCGATGCCGATGACCAAGGACGGGAGCCCTGTCATCCGTTCCCACCTTTCCGGCAGGCCGAACCACAACGCCGGGCGGTCGCCAGGCACGACGATGCGGAGGCGCCTGGCTTGCGGAGTTCGACCCGAGGGGTGCGGGAGCTGCGATTTCGTGAGGCTTCGGGGTGAACTACCGGGATCATATAGCCGAGCACCGATGATTGGTATAGCAGTTAACGTCGATGTAACGGCCTGCAACAAGGTGTTCGAGGCAAATTGCGCGGGCATCGCGCGTACCGATGAGAGCCGGGACGTACGGCGGTCCAATGCGTGTGATCACCCACATGCTCTGCCTGGGCGACGGGACGCCGACCCGCGCGGACATCGCGGCCCGCTGCGCCGAACTGGCCGAGGCGCTGCGCGGCCGCGACCGGGGCGTGGTGGTGTGCGACGTGTCCGCGGTGACCGCGCCCGACCTCGTCACGGTCGAGGTGCTGGCCCGGATGCGCCTGACCGCCCGGCGGTTCGGCTGGCGGCTGGAGGTACGCGGCGCGGGCGACGAGCTACGCGAGCTCGCGGGCCTGCTCGGGCTGGCCGGCGCCCTCCTCCAGCCGGGCGGGCAGCCCGAACAGCGGGAACAGGCGGTCTACGTCGAGGAAGTTGTTGAGCGACGTGATCCGGCCGCCGGAGACGCCGATCACGATCAGCGCCCAGGGCACGTGGCCTGAGCCGTCGGGGTCGCGCCGGTAGTGCCCGAACGCCGGCATCCCGTTGGCGGCGGTCGGCACCAGGCGGGAGCCGCGGCAGCCGCTACCGGTGCCGGCCATCCACGCGGCGATGTGCTCGGGACCGCGCAGCCACAGCGGCAGCGGCGGCATCGACAGCGTCGCGTCCTCGTGCAGCAGCGCGGTGAGCGCCGCCAGGTCGTACGCCTCGAAGGCGCGCACGTAGCGGGCGAGCAGCGCCTGCTGCTCGGTGTCCAGCGGCCGGCGCACGTCGGCCCCGGTGTCGGCCGAGGCGATCGTGGCGCGCGCCCGTTGCAGCGCGCTGTTGACGCTCGCCACCGACGTGTCGAGCAGGTCGGCGACCTCCTGGGCCGACCAGGCCAGCACCTCGCGCAGGATCAGCACGGCCCGCTGCTTCGGCGGCAGGTGCTGCAACGCCGCGACGAACGCCAGCCGGACCGACTCCCGGCCGGCGACGACCTCGGCCGGGTCGGCGACCTCGGGCAGCACCCGGCCGTCGGGCGCCGGGCCGAGCCAGATCTGCTCCGGGCGCGGCTCGCCGGGATGGGTGGCGGTGCCGATGCCCGCCGGGCCGAGGTCCATCGGCCGGACCCGGCGCTGCGCGCTGGTGGACATGGTGAGGCAGACGTTCGTGGCGATGCGGTAGAGCCAGGTCCGCAGCGCGGACCGCCCCTCGAACTTGTCGAAGTTGCGCCAGGCCCGGACGAACGTGTCCTGCACCGCGTCCTCGGCCTCGAAGGCCGAACCCAGCATCCGGTAGCAGTAACCGGTCAGCTCCGACCGGTACGCCTCGAGTTGCGCCTCGACGGGGACGCTCGCCACCTCGCTCACCTGGCTGAAACTAGCCCACATGCTGCGTCGACGCGAGCACGTTCGAGCCCGTGCCGATGAGTACGCCCCGCCCGCCCGGTCCGACAGTCGTCAGGTCACCACGTCCGAGGAGCACCGATGACCACAGCGCAGCGCGACGAGACCCACGCCCCGGGGCGGTACGCCGACGTAAACGGCGTTCACCTCTACCACGAGACGCACGGCGAGGGCCGGCCGATGATCCTGCTGCACGGCGGGCTCTGCTCCGGCGAGATGTTCGCGCCGATCCTGCCCGCGCTGACCGCTAAGCACCAGGTGATCCTGGTGGACCTCCAGGGCCACGGCCGCACCGCCGACGTGGACCGGCCGCTCGACATGGCGCTGATGGCCGACGACGTCGCCGCGCTGATCGACCACCTCGGCCTGGACCGGCCGGACGTGGTCGGCTTCTCCCTCGGCGGCGGCGTCGCCCTGCACACCGGGTTCCGGCACCCGGAAAAGGTCGGGCGGCTGGTCGCGGCGTCCGCGCACATCCGCCGCGACGCCGTCTACCCGGAGCTGCTGGCGCAGCAGGGCCAGGTCAACGCCGCGGCCGCCGAGTACATGAAGGACACCCCGATGTACGAGCTGTACCAGCGGGTCGCGCCCCGCCCGGAGGACTTCCCCCGGCTGCTCGACAAGATCGGCGAGGCGATGCGGAAGGACTTCGACTTCACCGAGCAGGTACGCGCCCTGCGGGTGCCGACGCTCGTCGTCGCCGCCGACGCCGACATGGCCCCGCCGAGCCACTTCGTCGAGGTGTTCGGGCTGCTCGACGGCGGGCGACGCGACGGCGGCTGGGCGGGCGAGGGCCGGCCCGCGGGCGGGCACGCGCTGGCGATCCTGCCCGGCCTGACCCACTACGACATCGACCAGTCGCCGCTGTTCGCCGCGGTCACCCTGGCCTTCCTCGACCGCTGACGCCGGCCCCGCGCGGTTGCCGCATCCCGTCCCGGGGTACCGCTTCACCAGGAGCACCGGTGAGGAGGACGAGATGACCGACCCCAGGTACGCACCGATCGGGCTGGCCACTGCCGGGCAGCTGGTCCCGGACGACGGGCAGACCGGCGGCGGTGAGGTCGTCGGCGCTGACGACGCGGCTGCCGACGCCGCCCGGGCCGGCGCCGACGTGGATCTGTCCCGGGCCGACCGGGACAGCGACGGCACCCCGGTGGGCGCCGCCGACGCCGAGGCCGACCGCCGCCGCGCCGCCGGCGAGTGAACGACCGGTTCCGCCCCGCCACCCGTGTCACGGTGGCGGGGCGGAGCCGTCCTCAGCCGTCGACCGGCAGCTCCACGTCGGGCAGGTGCCCGAGCGCCCGGATCGCTGTGACCGCGGCGTACCCTTCGGCCAGCCACGCGATGTCGGTGCCGGGGACCGCGCGGACCGCGTTCTCCTCCACCGCCGTACGCACGAAGCCCTCACCGCGCTCGGCGACCGACACCTGTACCTGACCGAACGGGGCCAGCGTCGCCTGGCGCAGACCGGCCACCTGATCGGCCGGCAGGTCGGGCACGTTGAGGTTGAGCACGGTGCCCGGATCCGCGGCGGCCAGCCAGGGCAGCAGCGTCGCGGCCAGCTCGGCGGCGGTCGACCAGTGGCGGGACTCGTCGTCCACGCTGTCCAGCACCGCGATCGCCGCGCCACCGCTGCCGGCGCTCGCCGCCGCCGGGGTGAGCACGTCGAGCGACACGGCGAGCGCGCGGATGCCGTTGTTGCCGGCGGTCAGCGCCGCGCCGACGGTGCCGGAGTGCAGGACCGCGTGGCCCGCGTTCGCGCCCCGGTTGATGCCGGACAGCAGCAGGTCCGGTACCGGCCCGAACACCCCGAGGCCGGCCAGCACCGCGATGTACGCCGGTGAGGCGGCCACCGCGTACGCGGGCACGTCGGGCAGGCCGTCCAGCTCGGTCTCGCGGAACACCAGCCGCCCGTCCTCGGTCACCGCGGACAGCGCCGCGCTCATCCCGCTCGCCTCGGCCTCCGGCGCGGCGACCACCACGTCCAGCCCACGCTCGTACGCGGCCCGGGCCAGCGCGCGGATGCCGGGGGCGTGCACGCCGTCGTCGTTGGTCACCAGCACCCGGGGTGGCCGGTCAGCCGTCATCGTCGCCACCGTCCAGCGGGGTCAACCGCACCCGGCCGGCCAGTTCGCGTACCGCCTCGGCCCGGCCGGTGCCGAGCCCGTGCCGGGTCACGTTCAGCGCGCCGGCGGCGGCGCCGACGTGCAGCGCCTCCCGCATGTCCCCGCCCCGGGCCAGCACGGCGGCGACCCCGGCGGTCATCGAGTCACCGGCGCCCCGGTGGTCGGCCAGCTCCAGCGGCGGGGCGTGGACCAGCAGCGCCTCGCCGTCCTCCGGCAGCGCCAGCGCCGGCTCCCCCGCCCGGCTGATCAGCACCGTCCGCGCGCCCCGTTCCTGGCAGCGGCGGCCGGCGTCACGCAGCGCCTCGACGCTGTCGTCCTTGGCCAGGCCGTCGTCGAGCAGTTCCTCGTGGCTGACCTTCAGCACGCTCACGCCGCCGTCGAGCACCGCTTCCAGGTACGGCCCGGAAAGGTCGGCCACCACCGTCCCGCCGTTGGCGCTCAGGTCGGCGGCGAGCCGGCGGTAGATGTCCGGATCCACCACCTGCGGGTCGGCCGGTCCGCTGAGCACGCTGACCGGCGCGCGCAGCCCTTCGGTGAGCGTCACCGTGTACAGCTCGTCGATGTCGTGCCGCACCATGGGCGCACCCGGGTGCTCGGCGATCTCGGTCCGCTCACCGTCGCGCCGGTCGTGCACGTACCAGCCGGTGCCGGACTCCCGCCGCACCACCCGTACCGTGACGTCCTCGTCGTCGAGCAGCTTGCGGACCGCGTCGCCGACCTCGCCGCCGAGGCCCACGCACATGGTCACCGGCACACCGAGCGCAGCGATCATCCGGGTCTGCCACACCCCCTGCCCGCCCGGGTGCAGATGCAGCTCGGTCGCCTCCCCCTGCTGCTCGATGGTCACTGTCAGCAGCGGGGCCGGGGCGAACACCATCACCTTCTGGTCCATCCGCCAGTGTTGCCCGCTGACCGGCCCCGGTAATCCCCCAGGTCAGCGCGGGCGTGCGGCGGCGCGGCGACGCCGCAGGTACGGCAGCGCGAACAGGTAGAGGCCACTGATCAGGAGCAGGGCGAGCGGGAGCAGCGGCACGTAGGAGACCCACACGATCGGGTCCTTCTGGGCCAGCGCCACGAACGTGACCACGACGGTCACGGTGAAGGCGACGGAGAACCAGCGGTGCAGCTGACGGATGCGTGCGTCCATGGGTCGGCGACCTTTCCCCGGTGGCCGCCCCGGCGGGTGGCCGTGCCGGAAACGCTAGGTCCGCCCGCCCGCGCGATGCTTCTCGATTCCTGACCGGTCCACGCCGCGCTGCTCCTGGTCAGTCAGCCGCCAGCCCGCGCGCCTGAGCGGCAGGTCACTCCCGTCCCGCCGTGCCCGCGGACCAGTCGTCCACCCGCATCCGCCGCGACGCCGGGCTCGCCGTGTGAGAGCGCCGCACGAACCCGGCGACGGCGAGCGCGCTCATCGTGGTGGCCACGGCGGCGGCCAGCACCAGGAGGGTGGTCTCCACCTGCACCGTACGCATGTACTCGCCGCCGTTCGCGGTGGCGGACGCGTAGCGCACGGCCGCGAGCGGGTTGAGCAGCACCGCGGCGATGCCGGCGGTCCACGCCGCCCTCGGCAGCCGCTCGTCGTCGGGACGGACGGTCCGCCGGGCGGCCCAGGAGCCGAGGGCCGCGAACGTGACGAGCAGCGTGACCGGCAGCAGCCAGAGCACGGCGGGCAGCAGGTCGCGGAGGGGCACCACGGCGTCGAGCAGCTCCACCGGGAAACTGGCGCCGTCGTGGGTCACCACGCCGATGCGGTGGCGGTAGGCCGCGAGCGCGACCAGGGTGCAGCCGATATGGACGGCGATCAGGGCGACGAGGGCGGACAGTGCGGCGCGGCGGGCGGACACCGGGCCGAGGTTACCGCCCGCGCGCTCCGGCGGTGGGCCGCCGGCCTGCCTGCGCCGAGACGGTCAGACACTCAGGGCGAGATCGGCGACCTCTGCGGCGCAGCCCCAGGACAGCGTCACCCCCGCGCCGCCGTGCCCGTACGCGTGCACCAGCCGCCGGTCCGCCGCGTCCACCTCGACCCGGGGGCCGCCGTGCCGGGCCGGGCGTAGCCCGATCCGCTCCCCCAGCACCGGCGCGTCCGCGAGCTGCGGCACCAGCGCCACGCACCGGCGCCGGATCGCCGCCGACTCCTCCTGGTCGGGGCGGGTGTGTCCCACTCCGGCCTCGTAGGTGCCGCCGAGCACCACGTCGTGGCGGCGCGGGTGCACGTACGTGATGCCGACCGGGTCGTCCTCGTCGCGTACCGAGACGGTCAGGCCGGGGTTCGCCACCAGCAGGACGTGCCCGCGCGCCGGGTACACGGCCGGGTCGGCGGCGAGGCGGCCGGCGGCCAGGCCGGTCGCGTTCACCACGACCGGCGCGACCTCGTACGCCTCGGCGAGCGCGCCCAGCGCGCGTCTGACGATCCGGCCGCCGCCCGCCTCCAGGCGCTTCCGCAGCCAGGTGAGATAGCTGGTCATCTCCACCGACGGGGCGGTGAACCGCAGCAGCGCGGTGTACGGCGGCTCCGCCGGCTCGGCCACCAGGTCCCCGCAGGCGTCGGCCCACCAGGGCGGCCCGGCGTAGCGGTGGCGCAGCCACATCCGGGTGGCCCGGTCGACCACCCCCGGCACGCCGTCGGCCGCCTGGCGGCGCAGCTCGGCGTGGGTGTCCCGAGCCCAGCGCAGCACCCGGGGATCCTCCTCGGTGTGGCTCGGGTACCAGACGGCCGCGGCCACTGTCGACACCGTGTCGGCCGGGTCGTGGGCGGTCAGCACGGTGACGTGTGCGCCCCGCCGCTGGAGCGTGAGCGCGGTCGTCATCCCGATCACCCCGCCGCCGACCACCACCACGTCCGCCTTCGTCATGATCCGCTCCCTCGTCCGTACCGCAGTCGTCCCGCCGATCGTCGCTGCCCACCTGCCCGGTGTCCAAGACGGATCGGGCGCCGTCGGGCAGCACAGGGGCGGAATCGCTTTGTCCCTCTCGGTTACGCTCGTGGCGTTTGGCCTTGGGGAGGGCTCATGAGTGCGGATCCTTCGATGAGCGGCGACTTCACCCGCATGCTCGACGCGACGATGGCGGCACTTCGGACAGTCGGTCCGCCGCCGGCGGAAGAGGCGGAGACGCCGGCGGTGGGCGAGGCCGCCGACGGGCAGGTACGCGCCGAGATGGGGCGCGACGGCAAGCTCCAGTCGCTGCACGTCGAGCCGCGGCTGATGCGGCTCGGCTCCGAGGAGCTGACCGCGCACATCGTCACCGCCGTCAACGCGGCGATCGACGGGCTGCGGACCGGCCCGGCGCCGCAGGTCGCGGACACGTCGCAGTTGCGGGAGCAGTTGCAGGAGGTACGGGACACCGCCGTACCCCGGCTCGGGTCGTTCCTCGACGCGCTCACCGAGGCGCAGGAGCGGCTGGCGCGCGGCGGGCAGCGATGAGCGGCGACGGCTTCGAGGTGCACCCGCCGCTGATCCGGGCCGCCGGGCGCGGCGTCACCGACCTCGCCAAGCGGTTCAACGGCGAGCTGGAGGCGTTCGAGGCACGGATGCAGGGCTACGGCGAACCGTGGGGCGCCGACGACATCGGCTCGCTGATCGGCATCGCCTACACGGAGGTGGCGAACTACATCTTCGACTGCGTCGGCATGGCGGCCGACGAGTTCACCTCGGCGGGCGTCGACATCACCGGGATGGCGGACGCGTACGAGCGGGTCGACGAGGACGGCGCGGGCACCATGCGCTCGCTCGCCGGCGGGCTGGGGTGAGCCGTGGGACTGCAACTACCCGGTGAGCTGATCACCGCGCTCGGCTGGATCGGCTACACCTGGCCGCAGGCCGACGAGGAGAAGCTCTTCGAGATGGGCCAGGCGTGGCTCGAGTTCGGCGGCCGGATCGGGTCGGCGGCCGGTGAGGTGGACGCGGCGGCCGCACAGGTCTGGACGCAGAACGTCGGTCCGGCGATCGCGGCGTTCCAGAAGTGGTGGGGCGGCGAGCAGAACGGGCCGCTCGTGCTGCACGACAGCATGCCCGCCGCCATGCTGCTCGGCGCCGGGCTGATCATCTGCGCGGCGATCGTGCTGGCGCTGAAGATCGCGGTGATCGTGCAGCTCGCCATCCTCGCGTTCGAGGTCGCCCAGGCCATCGCCACCGCCGTGGTCACGTTCGGCGCCTCGCTGGCCGAGATCCCGATCTTCCAGATCATCACCCGGGAGATCGTCGGCGCGCTGATCGACCAGGTCATCGGAAGACTGCTCGATGCCTAGCCCGAAGCGCGGCCGGGGCGCCGCCGCGAAACCGGCGGCCGGCAAGATCGTCCGCAAGGCGGTCGAGAAGCTGGAGAAGCCGATCGTCCGGGTCACCGGGCCCAACCACAGCCTGCCCACCAAGGTCGTGCGGGTGGAGCGCAAGAACTTCCACGCCACCGCCCAGTTCCGGCGCAAGATGGCCGCGCTGAAGAAGCTCAGCGACGAGGGCAAGCTCTACAAGGCCACCAACCCGGTGCAGCGCGACAAGAGCATCACCGACGGGTACAAGGACCGGATCCGGCAGAAGATCTGGGACAAGTACTGGCCGCACGACAAGGACCTCGCCAACCGGCTCAGTCAACGGCTCAGCGACTACCATCCCGACCACGTGTGGGAACTGCAGCTCGGCGGGCCGGACACCGTCGACAACCTCAAGCTGCTGCATGGTAGAACCAACACGGACATCGGCTCCCAGATCTGGGGCCAGATCCAGAATCTGCCGGACGGAACCCCGATCCGAATAGAGGTAGTGGATTGACTTCCGATCTCGCGCAGCTTCTCGCCGAACTCCGCGCCGACCTGGCCGCCGACGAGCCGGCCAGTCTCGCGTACGCGCAGATCGGCGACCCGGCCGACGACGGTGACGTGCCGGCGGAGCTGCCGGCGGGCCTGCGCGACCTGCTGCTCGCCGCCGACGGCCTGCGGGCCGGCGCGTTCGAGCTGGCCTCGGCAGGCCGGCTGGCGGGCGTGCAGTACTTCCTCGACTACGCGCCCGACTTCTCCCCGATCCCGCAGGACAAGACCGGCTGGCTGGTCGTCGGCACCCGCAGCGACGAGCCGATCTTCCTGGAGCGGGCGACCGGCGCGGTCTGGTACTTCCCGCCGACCGGCACCGAGTGGTTCATGGGCGACGCGTTCGAGGAGCTGGCGCCCGACCTCGACTCGTTCGTGCACTACTACGTGCTCGGCCCCGGCTACGCCGAGCTGGTCACCGACGACGACGGGTGGTACGCGTTCCTCGACCGGCAGGGTCTGCTCGACGAGTCGGACGACGTGGACGAGGACGAGGCGCAGCCGTGACCGTCACCCGGGAGCAGCTCACCGCACTCTGGGGTGAGCGGGGCGTCATCTACTTCCCCGACCAGCGTTTCGACGCGATCCTCGGGCCGCTCGGGCCGGAGTTCTTCCCGCCCGACGGGGCGCTGCCGGTCGAGGTGCCGATCCTGTTCACTGTCGACGTCTCGGTCCCCGACGTCGAGCTGTTCTCCACGCTGTCGATCGAGCTGGGCGACCAGGGTCCCCGCCCGTACGTCGTGCTCGGCGCCTCCCCGGAGGACCCGGCACTGCTGTTCTGCCTGGACGCCGGCACCGGCGCGGTGATCCTGCTGGACCTGGAGACACCGAACCTGGAGACGGTGAACAGCACGTTCGCCGCGTTCGTGGAGTTCCTCTACCGGCTCGGGCAGCTCATCGCCACCGACCCGGGCGGGCGGGAGCGGGCCGCGCGCGCCGCGGCGATCCGCGACGACCTGCGCCCGGTCGATCCGGCCGCGTTCGCGGATCCGGAGTCGTGGTGGAACATGGCCTTCGACGAGCTGGAGTCGACCGCCTGACGTCAACCGGCCGCCGCCGGGGCGGGCACCGCCGCGCGGTGCGAACCGGTCAGGCCAGCGACGAGCAGCAGGTACGCGGCCAGCTCCACCGCCGCCGTCAGCGCCGCCACCGGCTGTGGCATCGCCGCGGTGGGTGTGATGGCGTACCAGGCGAACAGGGCGGTGCCGTCGGCCTCCAACGGATGCGGCACCGCGGCCAGCGCCGCGTCGAGCAGGGGCAACGCGAGCACCGCCAGCAGTGCCGCGCCGGTCGCGGCGAGCCGCCGGCCCCGCCCGGCCAGCAGCACGGCGAGCACCAGCGCGGCGAGTGCGAGCGCCAGCGGCGGCAGCACCGCGAGGACGAGCGCGGGCACGACCTCGGCCCGGTCGTACCCCGGGCCGCCCACCCGGGTCAGCGTGGTCTCGGAGCGGACCTCCACGACCCGGGTGCTGGCGGCCACAGCGGCGCCGACGTCGGCGACCCGGACGGCCGTATACCCGACGACGGGCGTGGCGGCGACCGTCGCGGCGATCAGGTGCCGGCGCCGTCCACGCCCCCGGAACGCGACCAGCAGCACCGCCACCGCGACCAGCGCCGCCCAGCTCCCGGCGAACGCCGCGTCGAAGCCGGCCGTGACGTCGAAGCCGCTGTCGCCGCTGCCGTACACCGTCCAGCCGAAGTCCCCGGCGCCCGGCTCGGCCGGCATGGTGCGGACCGCGTCCACGAGCAGCGGTACGAGCGCCGCCGGCACCGCCCAGCGCGGGACCGGCAGTCCGGCGGCGACGGCGTAGCCGAGCAGCAGCGCCAGGCTCAGCACCTCGGCGCCGCGCCAGAGCGGTGCGGCCACCAGGACGCCGACGACGTGGGCGACGGCGGACACCGCCGCGAGGATCAGCAGCAGCGGAGCGCGACGCACCGGCGGATCCTTTCACGACACACCGGCCCGTCGCCGCCCCGTGATCGTCAGCTTCCGGCCGGCACCTGATCCTTGACGTCGTCGTAGCCGACAGCGCCCGGCGCCGGCGCGGGGGTGTAGATCACCCGGATCACGCCCGTCGGGTACGCCTCGGTCGCGGCCACCCGCAGGTGGTACGGCGCGTCGCCCTCGTCGAACAGCCGGCGGCCCTTGCGGGCGGCGACCGGGTGCACGAGCAGCCGCAGCTCGTCCACCAGACCCGCGGCGAGCAGCTGCTGCACCACCGAGATCGACCCGGGGATGAGGATGCCCTTGATGCCGCTGTCCGCCTTGAGCGCGCGCACGGCGTCGGTCAGGTCGCCCTGGATCAGCTCGGAGTTGCGCCAGGAGAACTCCAGCGGCTGGCGCGACACGACCACCTTGCGCATGTCGCCGAGCTGCTTGGCGAATCCGGCGTCCTCGCCACCGGCGGCCTCCCGGTCGGGCCAGGCCCCGGCGAAGCTGTCGTACGTCTCCCGGCCGATCAGCAGCACGTCGGAGGTGTCGTAGTCCTCGGTGACGGCGCGGCCCATGTTGTCGTCGAAGTACGGGAAGTGCCAGTCGGGGTCGATCTCGGCGACACCGTCGGCCGAGATGAACAGCGTGGAGATGACTTTGGCCATCGCGGTGCTCCTTGTCAGTGGGTTCGACGGGTTGACCGCCGCACCGTGTCAAACTCATCGACCCGCGACGACGTCACCGGCGTCAGAACGTGAAATCCGGCGGAGCGCCCTCGCCCACCCGCCCGTCGACCGCCTCGCGGAGCAGGTCCGCGTGCCCGGTGTGCCGGGCGTACTCCTCGATCACGTCGAGGAGCATCTTGCGGACGGTGGGGGAACGCCCGTCGGGCCAGGTAAACGACGACGGCCCAGCCAGTCCACGTTCGGCGACGACGGCATCCATCAGCCCGCGCGACCGCTGCACCGCGGCTCGCCACAGCGCGTACACGTCGTCCGGCGCGGCCTGCGCGCCGAAACGCCACTCCCAGTCGGGTTCGGCGTCGAAGTCGATGCCCTCCCACGGCGGTCCGTACCCCTGACCGGCCACCTTCACGGCCAGCCAGTCCGTCTCGACCAGGGCCATGTGCGCGATCAGGCCACCGAGCGTCATGGTGCTGGCGGCGGTGACGGCGCGCAGGCCCGCCTCGTCGAGCCCGTCGGTCTTCCAGGCGAAGGTTCGCCGGTTGCGTTCCAGGACGGCCAGCAGCGCCTCGGCCTCGGTCTCGGTGGTCGCGTCGTCCATCGCCGAAGCATAGGCAGCCGGCGAAATCCGTGGGGGGCGGCGACGGTCCGCCGGTACGGTGCCCGGGACGGGACGCGAGAGGGGTACGTGATGACGGAGACGACGACGCTGTGGCGCCCGACCGGCCCACGGGAACTCGACCTCGTCCGCGCCTCCGGCTGGCGGGCCTGGCCGCCGCGGCTGCCGGACCAGCCGATCTTCTATCCGGTGCTCAACGAGCAGTACGCCGTCATGATCGCCCGGGACTGGAACGTGCCGGCGTCCGGCGCCGGCTACGTGACGCGCTTCCACGTCGAGCGCGCGTTCGCCGCCCGCTACCCGGTCCGGCAGGTGGGTGGCCGGGACATCCTGGAGCTGTGGGTGCCGGCCGAGGAGCTCGACGAGTTCAACCGGCACATCGTCGGGCCGATCGAGGTGGTCCACGAGTTCCGGGCGGAGAATCGGCCGGCCTGACCGGCGCCGGGCGGGCGGTCGTACCCGCCCGGCGCCGCGGTCCGCGGGTCAGCCCGGGGTGAGCAGGCAGAACTCGTTGCCCTCCGGGTCGACGAGCACCCGCCAGTGGATGTCGGCCCCACCCACGTCGGCGGCGGTGGCGCCGAGCGCCAGCAGCCGGGCCTCCTCGGCGTCCAGGTCGTCGCCCGGGTAGGGGCGGACGTCGAGGTGGACGCGGTTCCAGCCGGTCTTCGCGTCGGTGCTGCGGGCGAACCGCAGGTACGGCCCGACGCCCTTGGCGGAGCGCAGCACGGCCTGCTGGTCGGTCACCTCGTGCACGGTCCAGTCGGTGGCCCGGCTCCAGAAGCCGGCCATGGCGCGCGGGTCGGCGCAGTCGACCACCACCTCGGCGATCGGCCCGGTGTCCGCGTGCCGCGGGTCCGGCTCCCGTACGCAGAACTCGTTGCCTTCCGGGTCCGCCAGGACCGTCCACGGCACGTCGCCCTGGCCCACGTCGGCGGGCGTGGCACCGAGCGCGGTCAGGCGCGCGACCACCTCCGCGTGGTGCGCGGCCGAGGTGGTCGCGAGGTCGACGTGTACGCGGTTCTTCGCCGTCTTCGGTGCGGAGGAGACGACGAGGTCGATGCAGACCGCGCTGGGGTCCGGGTAGTTGAAGCCCACGGGTTCGAGGTTCGTCACGCCGGGTGCCTCGCTGGAGATCTCCCAGCCGAGCACCTTCGCCCAGAAGTCACCCAGCGCCACCTCGTCGTGCGCCTTCATGTTGATCTGTACGAGCCGGGTTGCCATGGCCGCGATGTTAGGACCCTGGCCGCGCCGGCGTGGTCCCGGCAGGTGATCAGGAATCGAGAAGCGCACCGTCACCGCCGCGCCATAGCGTTGTCCCCGGGCGGTCGGCACCACGCGGACCGCGAGCCACGAGGGGGATCGAGATGTCCGACGGTTTCAGCGCCGAGGAACGCGCCGCGATGAAGGAGCGTGCGGCCGAGCTGCGCGCCGAGGGCAAGAAGGGCGCGAAGAAGGCCGACGACCTCCAGGCGGTGCTCGACCGGATCGCGCAGATGGCGCCGGAGGACCGCGAGCTGGCCGAGCGCGTGCACATGACCATCACCTCCGCCGCGCCGGAGCTGGCGCCGAAGACCTGGTACGGCATGCCCGCGTACGCCGACGCGGCCGGCAAGATCGTCGTCTTCTTCCAGGACGCGGGGAAGTTCAAGTACCGCTACTCGACGCTTGGCTTCCAGGAGGCGGCGAAGCTCGACGACGGCGACATGTGGCCGGCGTCGTTCGCGCTGGTGAAGTGGAGCCCGGAGGTGGAGAAGAGGATCACCGAGCTGGTGCGGGCCGCCGTCTCCTGACCGTGCCGCCGGACCGGCGGCCCCGTCAGGCGGCGGGCGCCGCGCCGAGGGCGAGCGCCGCGGCGTCACGGGCGCAGCCCCAGGACAGCATCACGCCGTTGCCCGCGTGGCCGTAGTTGTGCACGACGAGCGCGTCACCACGCCACTCGGCCGCCACCCGTGGCGCTGCCCGGCCGGGACGCAACCCGACGCGGTGTCCGAGGACCTCGGCACCGGCCAGGGAAGGTTCGATCGCGGCGCACCGGGCGATCACGTCAGCCTCCTCGGCCGGGTCGGGAGTCGTGTCGTCGCTGCGCCGCTGCCCGCCGCCGAGCACCACGTGGTCGCCGTGCGGGAAGATCGACGCCCATGTCGGCGCCACGTCGAGCGAGCCCACCGGCGCGACCGCACCTCGCCGCCCGCGTCGCGGAAGCGCTCCAGGAGGTACGCGAGGTAGACCGGCATGTCGACCAGTGGCAGCCGGACCGGTGCTCAGCCCGCTGACCCCGGCGCCGATGACGACAACGTCCGGGCGTGTGGTCATCGCGGGCTCCATCCGCTCGACGATCGTGGCCGCCGGCCCATTCTGCACCCGGCGGACCCGCCTGTTTGTCCCCGATCCTCGCGGGTAGGCCTTCTCTTGCGCCGGACGATCCGGGGCGAGTCGAACAGCGGCACGGGCATCCGGGAGGCGTCGAGTGCGAGCAATGGTCTACCGCGGTCCGTACCGGGTGCGGGTGCAGGAGAAGGACCGGCCGGTCGTGGAGCACCCCAACGACGCGATCGTACGGGTGACACGGGCCGCCATCTGCGGCTCCGACCTGCACCTCTACCACGGGATGATGCCGGACACCCGGGTCGGGATGACGTTCGGTCACGAGTTCGTCGGCGTGGTCGACGAGGTCGGGCCGTCGGTGCGCAACCTCAAGCCCGGCGACCGGGTGATGGTGCCCTTCAACGTGTACTGCGGGTCGTGCTTCTTCTGCGCCCGGGGCCTCTACAGCAACTGCCACAACGTGAACCCGAACGCCACCGCGGTGGGCGGCATCTACGGCTACTCGCACACCTGCGGCGGCTACGACGGCGGCCAGGCCGAGTACGTCCGGGTGCCGTTCGCCGACGTCGGGCCGAGCCCGATCCCGGAGTGGATGGACGACGACGACGCGGTGCTGCTCACCGACGCGCTCGCCACCGGCTACTTCGGCGCGCAGCTCGGCGACATCGCCGAGGGCGACGTGGTGGTGGTCTTCGGCGCCGGGCCGGTCGGCCTGTACGCGGCCAAGTCGGCGTGGCTGATGGGCGCCGGCCGGGTCATCGTCATCGACCACCTCGACTACCGGCTGGAGAAGGCCGCCTCCTTCGCCCACGCCGAGACGTACAACTTCGCCGAGTACGACGACATCGTCGTACACATGAAGAAGATCACCGATCACCTGGGCGCGGACGTCGCGATCGACGCGGTCGGCGCGGAGGCGGACGGCAACCTGCTCCAGCACGTCACCGCGGCGAAGCTGAAGTTGCAGGGCGGCTCGCCGGTGGCGCTGCACTGGGCCATCGACTCGGTACGCAAGGGCGGCACGATCTCGGTGATGGGCGCGTACGGGCCGATGTTCAGCGCGGTGAAGTTCGGCGACGCGATGAACAAGGGGCTCACGCTGCGGACGAACCAGTGCCCGGTGAAGCGGCAGTGGCCGCGCCTGTTCGAGCACATCCGCAACGGCTACCTCAAGCCCAGCGACATCGTGACCCACCGGATCCCGCTGGAGCACGTCGCCGAGGCGTACCACATCTTCTCCGCCAAGCTCGACGGCTGCATCAAGCCGCTCATCGTCCCGAACGCCGCCTGAGAGGACCGGGTGCCGACCATGCCGTACACGCCGGACAAGCCGAAACTCGCCGAGTCCCCGGACGAGCTGCGTGCCCGTATCCCCGGGTGGGGCGCCGACCTCGACCCGGCGGACCGGCCCGCCGTACCGAAGGAGCGCTTCGCCCCGGAGATCACCGGCGCGCACTGGGAGTTCCCCGAGCGGCAGCCGGAGAAGTGGCCGCGCGAGCGGTCGATCGAGCACAAGTTCCTCACCCCGGTCTTCGGCACCTCGTGCCCGCCCAAGGGGCTCTCCGGCGTGATCCGCCGCTACTCGTACCGCCGGTTCAGCGAGGGCCGTGCGGCGCACTGGCTGCTGCTGCTCGCCGCCGACCGGGTCGACACCGCGGAGAGCAGGCTGGGGTCGCTGTTCAGCCGTAACCCGGACAACCCGGTGGCCGAGACGGGCGTACGCAGCGAGTTCACCCACCACGGGCTGTCGTCCCGGCGCGGCAACCGGGTCGACAAGGTGCACCACCCGCTCGACCCGGTCGTGGTCGCCGCGCCCTGGGTGCTGGCCGGAGGCGTCGCGTTCCTGCTCGTACGCCGGGTGGCGCGCCGCCGTCGCTAACGCTGCCAGGAGTCGAGGCCGCGGACCGCGGCCCGGGCGACGTCGTCGGCCAGGCCGGGGTCGTTACTGGTGCCCTCCCAGCCCTGGTCGTGCACGACCGTGACCGCGTCGGCGACCCTGATCACGAGGATCTGGCTGGTGGTCCGGCCCTCGGCCGGGCTGCCGTCCAGGCCGGTCGCCGGCCGGCTCACTGTGACCAGCAGTGCCTCGTCCCCGGTCCCGGCCATCGGCTGGGACCGGACGGTGACGGTGCCGCCCGAGGCCTGGAACGACCGGCAGTCCGCCACCGCGCCGCGGACCCGGCGCAGGTAGTCGGCCGCGCCGGTGCCCTCGAAGGCGAAGACGGTCTGGTGCAGCGTGCCGTAGGGGACGTTCTCCGGCGGGTCCTTCGGCTGCTTGTAGGCGCTCGTCATGGCGGCGCTCGCGGTGACCGACCGTCCGCCGCTGCGGAACTCCTGGTCGCACAACCCGGGCAGCGCGTCGGTGACCTCCATCGGCTGCGCGTCGGACTTGCGCAGTTCCGGCGGCAGGTCGGCGAAGGCGGACTTCGGGATCGTCACGCGCCCGCCGGACGACTGCGACGCCGACGGCGTGGCGGCCGTGGGCGCCGCGGCCGCCGAGGTCGCGCCCGGGCCCGCGTCGCCGCCGCCGTCGTCCTCACCGCCGTCGCCACACGCGCCGGCCAGCAGCGCGGTGACGAGCAGGGGTACGCCAAGCATCCGCCTACGGCGGCTCGGTGTCCTCACGTCGACCTCCGTCCCGTGCCCGTCCCGACGACGTTCCCGATGCCACGCCACCCGAAACGGCACCTCCCGTCCCCCTGCTTCCCCAACGCCCACACCCCCTGCCACGTTCCGGCGCGGAGGTCACTCGCCGGTCAGGTATTCGCAAAGGATTGTTTGTGCAAGCGCGTGTTTGCGATAGTGTGCGGGGCATGCGCTCCGATCCGGTCCTCGACCTCGCCTTCGCCGCCCTCGGCGACCCGGTCCGCCGCGCCCTGGTGACCCGCCTGGCCCAGGGTGAGGCCACTGTGGGCGAGCTGGGCGAGCCGTTCGACCTGACGCCGCAGGCCATCTCCCACCACGTCGGCGTGCTGCGCCGGTGCGGCCTGGTCGAGCAGCGACGGGAGGGCACGCGGCGACCCTGCCGGCTGCGCGTCGACCGGCTCGCGCAGCTGAGTACGTGGATCGACGAGCAGCGCCGTGCCTGGGACGACCGTCTCGACGCACTCGAAACCCACCTCGCCGATCCGGAGGCGACCCGGTGAGGGCGCGCACCGAACGGCACGGGGACGAGCTGATCGCCCGGCGCCACCTGCCCGCCGGCCCGGATCGGGTGTGGACCGCCTTCACCTCGCCGGCGGGCATCGCCGCGTTCTGGGGCGGCTCGCACGCCACGGTGCCGCGGGCGTCGGTGACTGTCGACCTGCGACCGGGCGGGGAGTTCGCGCTCGGCACCCGCGCCCCGGACGGCCGGACCGGGCGGCTCCGGTTCGTCTATGTACGCATCGACAGGCCACGTGAGCTGGTGTTCGACGAGCCGGTCACCGGGCTGCGCACGACAGTCACGCTGCGGCCCGCCGGGGACGGCACCGACCTGACGGTGCACCAGCGCAAACTCCCGCCCGAGTTGCGCACCGACCAGGCCGCCGACGGGCTCGCCTCGATCCTCGACGCCCTCGCCGCCCACCTCCGACACCACGACGATGGAGACCACAGTGACCCGAGCAACCCAGCGTGACCTGGTCGCCGAATACTTCGCCGGCTTCCGGGCCGGCGACCACGAGCGCATCCTCGCCACGCTCACCGACGACGTCGAGTGGGTCATCCACGGCCACCGGACCACGCGGGGCCGGGCGGAGTTCGACGGCGAGATCGAGAATCCGGCGTTCACCGGCAGCCCGCGGCTCGACGTCGAGCGCGTGCACGAGGACGGGCCGGTCGTCGTGGTGACCGGCGAGGGCCGGGGCGTCAGCGTCGAGCACGGGCCGTTCCGCTTCGCCTTCAACGACCTGTTCACGTTCCGGGACGGGCTCATCGCCCGCGTCGACTCCTACGTCGTACCGCTGGGGGCCGCCGGGTCCTGAGAGCGGCGGACGCCGGGCCGGGTGAAGGCCCGGCGGTACGCCGACGGCGAGGTCCGCATCGCGGCGGTGAAGTGGTGCCGGAACGTCACCGCCGTCTCGAACCCGACGGTCGTGGCGACCTCCTCGACCGGCGCGGTGGTCGTCTCCAGCAGCGGCAGGCTGGCCTGCACGCGCCGGTCGATCAGCCACCGGATCGGTGTGGTGCCGGTGGCCCGCGCGAAGTGCCGCAGGTAGGTACGGGCCGACATGTGGGCCTGCCTCGCCAGCCGGTCGACGGTGATCGGGGTATGGAGGTTCGCCAGCGCCCAGGACATGCTCGCGGCGAGCCGGTCGTCCTCCGGGTCGCCGGGCACCGGCGCCTCGATGAACTGCGCCTGGCCGCCCTCGCGGTGCGGCGGTACGACCAGCCGGCGCGCCACCGCGTTGGCGATCGTCGGGCCGTGGTCGCGGCGTACCAGGTGGACGCAGAGGTCGAGACCGGCCGCGCTGCCGGCGCTGGTGAGGATGTCGCCGTCGTCGACGTAGAGCACGTCCGGGTCGACGCGTACCGTCGGGTGGCGCCGGGCGAGCAGGTCGGCGTACCGCCAGTGGGTGGTGGCGCGGCGGCCGTCGAGCAGGCCCGCGCCGGCCAGGGCGAACGCGCCCGAGCAGATCGACACGATCCGGGCGCCGCGCCGGTGGGCCGCACGGAGCGCGCCGGTGAGCGCCGGTGTCGGGTCGGCGTGCACGTCGGCGACCCCGGGCACGATCAGCGTGCCGGCGGCGGCGAACGCGTCGAGGCCGTGGCCGGTGTGCAGCGTGGCGCCGCCGACCAGCCGCACCGTGCCGGGGGTCTCCGCGCAGACGGTCAGCTCGTACCAGGGCACGTCGAACTCGGGGCGGGGCAGGCCGAAGACCTCGGTGACGATGCCGGTCTCGAACACCGACATGCCCTCGTACGCGAGCACCGACACGGTGGTGCGGTTCATGGCGGGATCTTAGCGAAGGGTGTCGCTCGCGCCACTGGAGCGGCCGGACGGCGGCCACCACGATGGGTGCCATGTCGAACGTTCTGCGTACTCCCCCTGCCCGCCCCGCCGAAGCCCTCGCCCACTTCGCGGCCCGGCTCTCGTTCGAGGCCGACGTGAGCGACGTGCACGCCGACCTGGAGGCGGGCGTCCCCGGCCTGGTCGTGGTCGACTCGCGCTCCCTTCCGGCGTGGCGGCAGGGGCACATCCCCGGCGCCGTACACCTGCCCACCGCGGAGATCGCCGCCCGGGCGGGCGAGCTGGTCCCGCCGGACGCCACAGTGGTCACCTACTGCTGGGGGCCGGGCTGCGACGGCGCCACCCGCGCGGCGCTGGAGTTCGCCCGGCTCGGCCGCCCGGTCAAGGAGATGATCGGCGGGTACGAGTACTGGGTGCGGGAGGGCTTCCCGGTACGCACCGAGGCAGGGCTCGTGCGGCGGCCCGCCGACGACCTCACCGCGCCGGCCGGCGCGTCGTGCGGCTGCTGAGGCGTGTCGGTTCCGTACAAGACGCCGGCCGACGGCCGTTCCTAGCATGGCCGCATGCGTGATCTTGTCTACACCGGATTCATGTCGCTCGACGGCGTCGTGGACTCCCCCGGCGGCGGCCCGGGCGAGGAGCACCGCAGCGGCGGCTGGGTCGTCAAGGACGTCGAGTTCCTGCCGGAGGCGTTCTCGCTCAAGGGCGAGGAACTGGCGCAGACCACGGCGCTGATGTTCGGCCGGCACAGCTACGAGGCGTTCGCGCCGACCTGGCGCGACTCCGAGGACCACGCCGCCTACCGGGACCTGCCGAAGTACGTGGTGTCGTCCAGCCTGCCCGAGGAAGCGCTGGTCGACGGCTGGGGGCCGACGACGGTCCTGCGCTCGACCGCTGACGTCGCCGCGCTCAAGCAGGGCGACGGCGGCGACGTCTTCATCCACGGCAGCGCGGAACTCGCCCGCCGTCTCGCCGAGGCGGACCTGATCGACAGGTACCACCTGCTCGTCTTCCCGGTGCTGCTCGGCGCCGGCAAGAGCCTGTTCAGCCAGGCCGACCGGGACAAGCAGGCGCTGCGGCTGCGCGACTGCGCCGCCTACCCCAACGGTGTCGTCAAGCTGATCTACGACGTGACCCGCTGAGCGGGGTCCAGCGCTATCGCACCACCGGCGCCCGCGCGCAGCTCACCGGCCGTCCGCCCGACGTACCGGCGCAGCGCGCGGGCCAGGTGCGGTTCGTCCACGTACCCGAAGGTGGTGACCGCGTCGGCGGGCTGGCCGCCGGCGGCCAGCAGCACGGCGGCGCGGCGCACGCGGTCGATCTGCCGCACCGCGCCCCGGGTCAGCCCGGTCGCCGCGCGAAAACGGCGTTCGAGGGTCCGCGGTGAGGCCGGTGGGCGGCCGCCGCGCAGGGTCTCGGTGACGAGCGGGTCGCGGACCACCACGCCGGCGCGGACCAGCCGGTCGACCAGGGCCTCGGCGTCGTCCGGGCCGGGCGTGGCCCACCGGCCGCCGTCGAGGCGGAACGTCCGGCGGCCCACGTCGGGCAGCTCGGCGCCGCCGTCGACCAGCGCGGGCGTGGGTACGGCCCGCAGCGAGGTGCCCACCGCGAACTCGATGCCGACGAATGTCGCGCCCTCGGGCACCGGCGCGGTGCCGGTAGCGGTCTCGGGGCCGGACACGGCCGCGTACGAGCGCCCGTCGCGCTGCCAGAACACCAGTCCCCAGCACGGCGTCGCCACCGAGGTCATCTCGTCGACCCGATCGCTGGTGCAGGTCCACACGGTGTCGATCCAGGCCGAGTCGGACGCCCGCGTGGTGAACCGCAGCTCCACGGCAGGAGCATACGGCGACCCAGGTGGGGATCATTCGCTCACCGCCTCGCACGGTCCTTCGCATTCCGGAAAGGACGGTCGAGATACGGAGGTGGAATGGACCGGTTGGGCGAGCGTTGCGCGCAGTGTGCCGAATCGCTAGCGTCGCGGGATGACCGACGAGCCACCGGTACGGATCGCGCTGCGGGTCAATGACGTCACGGCGGCCTCGACGTTGTATCAGAGTTTCGGTTTCGTCTCGGTGGGCACGGTGCCTGGCGCTGATGGTGGTCTCGCCATGGCAATCCTCCGGCGAGGTCCGTTGCAGTTACTGGTCGACGCGCTGGTTGGCATCCCGTTCCCGGACAGCGCCCGGGAACGTCAGACGAAGACCGGCCCGCGCGGGCTCGGCGTTGTCATCGGTCTCGAGGTTGACGACATCGACGAAGCGGCCCTGCGGTGTGAAGCTGCCGGCTGCGTCATCAGTGCCGGTCCGGCGAAGGCGCCGTGGGGAGAGAGGTACGTCGAGTTCGAGGACCCGTTCGGCTATGCGTGGAAGTTCTTCCGGGTGACCGACTCGACGCACGACGGCTTGCAGTCCGTCCACGATCTGTGGTTCGGGCAGGCGGGCTCGTGATGCGCCCTCTTCCGGGCAGTACGAACACCGTACCGCCGTCGTCGCACTACCGGGCGGCGGACTCCTGCCCGTTCCGCTCCTCGTCCCGGGCGGGGTAGCCGAGGATCTCGGCGAGGTCACCGGCGGCGGCCGTGTACGCGGCGTAGATGTCGTCGTCGAAGTGGTTGCGCCAGTCGCCGGACGCGCCCTTGCGGTAGTGGGAGATCCGCCCGGGCGTCTCCTTCGACTTCTTCATCTTGCTGAAGCTGTAGCGGGTCAGCAGCGCCTCCAGCTCGGCCGGCGGCAGCGTGATCCCGCAGTGCCGCATGAGCTGGTCGACCTCCTCGGTCTGCCGTTCGCCGGTCAGGTCCTCGTAGCGGAACAGCCGGAACGTCTCGTCGCTCGGCGCAACCCCCCAGGACCGCATCTGTGCGAACTGCTTCTTGTCGCGCAGCCGGTCGATGACGTAGAGCATGCCCTCCTTCTTCGGCAGTTCCTGGAGGGCCTTGCGCGCCTGGGGGATGTCGCCCATCGGGGCGTGCGAGTTGCGCAGCGAGAAGTAGCTGGACACGACCACGTCGCGCGGATCGCGGATCACGAAGAACGCGCGGTAGCTGCCGGCCTTGGGGACGGCCTCGAACCGCTTGTGGGAGAGGAAGATGGCCAGGCCCACACGCCCGGCCGGGACCGGCGCGGTCGCGCCGCCGGAGTAGAAGCGCGGGTCGTACGGCAGCAGCCCGCAGTGGCGGTAGACGGCCGGGTCGCTGAACAGCGCCTTGATCCACTGGCTGCCGGTCTTGCGGACGGTGCAGTGGAAGATGTTGTCGAACTCGCTGCGTTCCACCACCGGAACGGTGAGTCGCATACGGGCGTTGCGTGCTTCCATCTGTGCCCGCCGGGCCTTGACCCGCAGAGAATTCGGCGAATTGTGCTTGGCGAATTCGACGGCCCGATTAATCATTTCCCAACCTCATCCGGACCCCGCGGAGCAGGGGCAGCACGAACACCTTTCCGCACGTCACGCAGGTGAAGTCCGCAGACCTCGCCTGCTCCGCCCCGCGCCCCGACGCGCCGCTAGGAATATCCCCGACGGTCCGATTGATGTCAATCCCGGACAGCTGGGAGAAAGCTGAAAATCTACAATTTCCATAGGAATTGCGGAATAAGCGTGAGGGACAGCAGCGCCCGCCCGCACACCGGCACAATGAGCGCCGTGCCCACCGCCACCCGTGATCTGCTGACCGCCCTCGACCCGCTGCCCCACCGCGACCGGACGCGGCACCTCGTGGCGTGGGCACGCACCGCGCCCGAACGGGCGCAGGTCTGCGCCGACCTGCGCCGGCACGGACCGTACGAGCGGCGTCTCGCGCTGCTCGCCGCGCTGGCGACCCGGGACACCGCGGCCGCCCTGGCCGCGACGTTCGATCCGGACCCGTCGATCGCCGCCACCGCGCTGAGCGCCGCCGTGCGGGCCGGCGTGACGCCCTCCGACCTGACCGACCGGCCGGCGAACGCGCGGCGGTGCGTCTACCGGGCGCTGCGCCGCGACCCGGCGCCGGCCGTCGCCGACGCGCTGATCATCGGGGTACGCGAGCGGTTCGGTGACCACGAGGCCGCCGCGTTGCTGCCGGCCTGCGGCCCCGAGACGGTACGGGCCTGGCTGCCCGACCTGGAGCACGCGCTGAACGCCGAACGGCTGATGCGGTCGCACTCCGACATCGTGCTGGCGCGCACCGGTGAGCGGATGGCCGTGGCCCCGCCGGAGTCGCGCGGGCAGATCTGGGCGGAGGTCGCCGGCGCGGTGCTGCGCGGCGATCCGGCGCGGGCGCTGGACCTGCTCGACGGGTACGCGCCCGAGGAGTCGCTGCCCGGCCCGCTCGTCGCGTACGGGCGGCTCGCCGCATACGACGCGCGCCGGGTCGTACGCCTGCTCACGTCGCCCGCCCGCGCGGCCTGGCTGGCACGGACCACGCTGCCCCGGGCGCTGCTGCACCGCCTCGCCGCGCTGCCCACGGGCGAACTGGTCCCGCTGGCCGCCCGGCTGCGGGAGCACGATCGCGCGCTGGCCGCGTTGCTGCGCGCCGTCGCACCGAGCCGCCGCGCCGAGCTGTACGACGGGGCGCTGGCCGACACCGACACCACGGCGTCGCTGCCCGGCGCCCAGGTGATGGAGGTGCTGCCGGCGGCGGTACGGGCGCGCGAGGCGGCCCGGGTGCTGACCCTGCCGTCGGTCCGCGAGCGGGAGGAGCAGGTGCGGTTCTGGAGCGCGTACCTGCCCTGGCCGGAGGCGTCCGCGTCGGCGAGCGCGGCGCTGCGCTCGGGCGACGCGGACGAACGGGCGGACGGCTGGCGGCTGCTGGTGGCGGCCGCGCGACGCTCCCGCGACCCGCGCACGGTGGCCCAGGTGGTGGTCCGGCTCGGCCGGCTGCGCAACGAGCAGGACCCGGTACGGGCGGCCGCGCTCACCGCGCTCGCCACTGTGGCGCCGCTGCTCACCGCCACGAGTGCCGGTGGGCTGACCGGGCTCACCACCGACGCGGTCGACGCCCGGGACACCTCGGCGACCACCACCACCGGGTTGAGCCGGCTCGCTGTCGACGTCCTCACGCATCACGTGGACGTGCCGGAGCTGGTCGAGTGGGCACTGCTCACGATCGACGTGGTGAGCAGCGACGCGACGGTGCCGGTGCTGCGCCGGCTCGACACCGTGCTGCGGCACGGCCAGGAGGCGGTGGTGTTCGACCGGCTGCGCGGCCGGATCGAGGCCGGCATGGCGCGCGGCCGGTACGGGTTGCTGTTCGCGTTCACCCACGCGCTCGGCCGGCGGGCCTGGCGTCTGCCGGAGCTGCAGGACATGCTGCGCCGGACGATCGGGCCGGACACCCTGCCCTCGGTGGCCCGTACGGCGGCCGGGCTCTGGCTCGCCGATCCGCGTACCCGCTCGCGGCGCGTCGCCGAGGTGCTCGACATCGACGCGTCGGCGATCGCGATCGGCGAGGTGTGGGCGGTCGTCTGCGCGTCCCGCACCGACCTGCTCGACCGGGTGCTGGACCGGCCCCCGCGCGGCCGGTTCGTGGAGAACGGGAAGCGGTGGGTCCCCGGCCCGGCGCGGCACGCGCAGCGGTGGCTCCCCCGCCACCAGGAACGCTTCGTGGCGCTCCAGGCGCGCGTCGTCGCCGACTCCGGTCACCGGGTGTGGCGGCGGGCGGCGGCGATCCAGGCCGCCGCCGGGGCCGGACCGGCCGGACGCGAGCTGGTGCTGCGCCACGTTGACGCGTCCGAGGTGCCGGTCGCCGAGGCGGCGCTGGGCGCGCTGGTCTGGACCGACCGGCCGGACGAGGCGTTCCCGGTGCTGCTCGGGTACGCCGACGGCGATCGGGCACGCGTCGCGCTGTACGCCGCCGGGCGGGCCGCCCGGTACGTCCCGCCGGCCCGGCTGGCCGAGCTGCTGGGCGGGGTGCTGACCGGCGCCGCGAAGGTCACCAGCCGCAAGGAGGCCGCCCGGCTCCTGGCCCGCTACGCGCACGTGGACGTGATGGCGGCGCTCGGTGAGGCGTACGCCGATCCGGGCACGCACCGCGACGTGCGCGCGGCGATCGTCTCCGCCGCCCGGCAGCGGCTGGGCTCCGAGGCGGGCTGGGCGGTCCTGCGCGCGGCGGTGCACGCCGGCCGGGAGGAGCGGCGGGCGGTGCTCGGCGCGTACCCGTCCGGGATCTCGCAGCGCCACCGCCGCACCTACGCCGCGTTCGTGGTGCAGGCGTGCCGGGCCGACGACCGGGAGGTCCGCCGCGCGGCGTTCGACGCGCTCGGCGAGTGGTGGCCGTGGCTGACCGGCGTCACCGACCTGGTCGTGGACCGGCTCACCGACCCGGACGAGACGACGCCGGGCATCGGGGTGGCGCACCTGCTGCGGGCCGGTGGCGACGCCGCGTTCCGGGCCGCGCTGACCCGGCTGGTGGAGCGGGACGCCGCCGACGACGACCCGGGCGGTCCCGCCGCCGACCGGCCCGCCCGGCGGCGCGTCGAGCTGCTCGCGGAGGGCGCGGCCCTGTGGTCCGACAGCCGCCCGGCCGCCGCCGACCGGGCCGGGCTGGTCGAGGCCGCGCGGTGGCTCGCCGGCCGGGACACCTTCCTGGGTACGGCCACCGGGCTGCTCGTCGATCTCGGCCGCCTCGACGACCTGGACGAGGTCGCCGCGCTCTGCGCGGGCCGGCCCGTGGTCGCGGTGCGCACCGCGCAACGCGTCGGCGACCGCCTGCTCACCATGCGGCGGCGGCCCGACCCGGCGGCCCTCGCCGGCACGGTGGCCCGCCTCGCCGGGCGCGGCGACCTGGCCGGCGGGCTGTTCGCGGTGGCGCTCGTCGCGCACGGGTCGGAGTTCGGCTGGAAGACGCCGTGGCGGGAGCTGCTACTCGGGTTGCGCCGGCACCCGGACGCCGACGTGCGGGAGGCCGCGTACACGCTCGACATGAGCTGACCACGCCGGACGTCGCCCTATGCTCGGGGCGTGACGCTTCAGCGGATGGACCACGTCAGCGTCGTGGTGGACGACCTGCCGGCCGCGATCGCCTTCTTCACCGAACTCGGCATGGAGGTGGAGGGCGAGATGCCGGTCGAGGGCGCCTGGGTGGACCGGGTCAACGGCATGGACGGCGTCCGGGTCGACATCGCGATGATGCGTACGCCGGACGGCCACGGCAAGCTCGAACTGACGCGGTTCCGGGCGCCGGCGCTGGTCGCCGCCGAACCGGTGGACGCGCCGCCGAACACGCTGGGCCTGCGATCGGTCATGTTCGCCGTGGACGACGTCGACGACACGGTGGCCCGGCTGCGGGCCCACGGCGGCGAGCTGATCGGTGAGGTGGCGGACTACGGCGACGTCTACCGGCTCTGCTACCTGCGCGGCCCGGCGGGCGTCATCGTGGCGCTGGCCGAGCAGCTCGGCTGACCGCTACCCGGCGTCCACGGCGGCCAGCACCGTCATCGCCTCCCGTTCACGGACGGCCAGGTCGGCCAGGACCGCCGACGCGCGGGTCAGGTGGGTGGCGTCGCCGGTCCGGCCGGCGGTGGCGACGTGGTCGGCGACGGCGGTCCACAGCGGCGCGATGTCGGCGTACATCCGCTGTGCCCGCCGCACCCGCGCGTCGCCGGTGACGGCGGCGGCCTCGGCGAGGTAGTCGCGG
Source organism: Micromonospora sp. AMSO1212t (assembly GCF_008868145.1). Classification (NCBI taxonomy): domain Bacteria; kingdom Bacillati; phylum Actinomycetota; class Actinomycetes; order Micromonosporales; family Micromonosporaceae; genus Micromonospora; species Micromonospora sp. AMSO1212t. Next base: position 10,578 of record NZ_WBKS01000035.1, on the reverse strand, counting down.
TACACGGCACGGAACAGCGCGCCGCCGGTGCCACCACGTTCCATGAGCGTCGCGGCGAGCGGAAGGTCGCGGGCCGGATCGGCGGCGCGGTCCAGCCAGCGGGTCACCCGGGCGGCGGCGGTGGCGATCCCCCGGTGGCCGAGGTTGGCGATCGGCGGGTCGAGGAACGCCCTGGCGTTGGCCCGTACCGCCGCGCGGACGGCGGCGTCCAGGTCCGGCGGGGCGCCGGGCGCGGTGAGCGTGTACGACAGGTGGCGCGCGGTCATCGGTCCGCGCGCGGCGCGCGCCCGCGCCAGGCTCTCCAGCGTGGTGGTCACCGCACCGCCCTGCTGGGCGGTGTCGACCAGGTGGGCGTGGGTGTCGTCGTAGCCGTACATCGCCACCGTGTGCCCACCGAAGTGGACCTTCGTCGTGAAGTAGTCCAGGTGGTACGAGTCCAGTTGCAGGCCGACCGGATGCCCGGCGTCCAGCGCGTCGGTGACGTCGCGCCACGCCTTGGCCGCCGACGTCGTCTCGCGGACGCGCAGGTCCAGGCCGAGGCGGCCGGCTGCGGCCCGGGTCACGCACAGCGGCTTGGTGCGCCCGCCGAGGAACGGCACGTCCATGCCCTTGGCGTCCCAGTAGACGAAGCCCAGCCCTTCGCCGAGGCCGAACAGCATCGGCTCGGACAGGTCCAGGCCGGCGTGCCGCGTCAGCACGCCGAGCGTGGTGGTCTCGCAGTGCGCCCCACCGGTCGGCGTCACGTCGTCGAGGATCACGTCGACTCCTGTTCCGCCGTCACGGCGTCCGGGTCGTGCGCCACGGCTGCGGCGCCCGCTTCGTGCGTTGCGACGACGGCGCCCGGGTCGTGGCCGGGGGCCGGGGACAGCAGCGGGCGCAGCGGCCCGTCGCCGGGGACGCCGGGCATCCGGCGGGCCACCCCGGCGAGCAGGTCGGCGGCCTGGACGCGCGGGTCGTCGCGCGAATCGGTCATCACCAGCCCGGCCAGCGGTGACGGGCCGGCCGGATCGCCGGCGGCCAGTGCCGCCTGCAGGCGGCGCAGCCGGTCCTCGGTGAGCGCGCTCTGCTCGTCGTGGATCACCAGCACCCGCCGGCGGCCGCCGCTCCAGTGCAGGACGGTCTCGGCCAGCGCCGGCAGCAGCGGCTCCAGCGGCGGCGGGATCGTCCGGTCGCCCGCGTACAACCGGGCCTGCACGGCTGCCACCCGGGCCGGGTCGAGCGCGTCGAGAACCGCGCCGGCCTGCGCGTCGTCGCGGACGTGGCGCCGCAGCGCGTCCCGCGCGGCGAAGAATCGTGCCACGCTCCGGTCGTCCGCCCGGTCCCGCCGCTTGGTGCGCAGCATCTCGACCACGGCGGCGAGGAAGACCGCCCAGTCGGGTCCGGCCGCCCGCCCGGCCCGGTGCAGCGCCGTCGCGGCCGGACGCCGGTCACCGGCGAGGCGGGTGCCCGCCGCGTACGACGGGTCGGCCAGCAGCAGGTCGACGACCCGGGTGGCGAGGAAGAACTCCTTGTCGACCAGGTGCACGTGCGCCCGGCCGCGCAGCGCCGACAGGAACCACTCCACCGCCTCGGCGGCTTCGCGGCGGCGCAGGAACTGCCGGGACTTGACCTCGTCGGGCGAGAACCGGAACCCGGAACGCAGCGTACCGATCAACGCGGCCGCCTCGTCACGGCTCAGGTCGACGCTGGCGTGGACGATCACCGGGGTGGCCGGGTCGAGCAGATTGGTGCCGGAGAAGCCGGACTCGTCGCAGGCGATCTCCAGCACCGCGCCGGTCAGCGCCTCGCCGGGTGGCAGCCCGCCCTGGAGCGGCAGCCTCGCACCCGTCGACCCGGCCATGCCGACCATGCTCGCCCACCCGGCCCGCGGCGGACCAGCGGTTAACCCGGATCGGTTCGGCGGCGGGCCGTGACGCCTCATTCCACCGGCCGGTAGATCGCGCTCAGGCGCGGCAGGCGGGCGCGCATCTGCTCGTCGTCGTCGAAGTCGAAGTCCTCACCGGCCGGGTCGGCCGGCGCCTGGACGGGAGCAGCCCGGTCGGCGGCGTCGAGCGCCTCCCAGAACGCGTCGGTGCCGCCGCCGGTCGCCTGGGCGTAGGCGTCGCCCGCCGCGCTCAGTACCGTCTCGCACTCGACCGCGTCGTCGTCCGGGTCGACGCCGGCCCCGGCGAGTGAGTCGGGATCGGCGACGGCCCGCTCCCAGACCGCCCGCCCCTGCGCGACCAGCCAGCCGCGGAAGTAGTCGAACCCGTCGTCCGAGCAGCCGCCGCGCATCAGGTAGGCGGCCGCCCACAGGTCCCAGCGCCACCCCTCCTCGGTCACGTCGTCGTATGCCTGCTCGAAGCCCACGATCGCCGCCGGACTCAGCACCGACAGCTCCGCGACCAGGTGCCGGGCCACGACGTCGGCCCCCTCGGCGGTGACCGTCTCGCGTCCCGCGGCACGGCGCGCCCGCTCCACGATGTCCCAGAACGTCTCCCGATCCACGGCGGGACCGTACGCCGCCCCACCGACAAGCTGTCAGCGGCCGTGTCAGCGCCGTGTCAGGGCGGTGGCGGTACGGCCGCCCATGGTGGGCGCATGACGAGTTCAGCGATAGCGGTCTCCGGACTGCGCAAGGCGTACAAGGACCGGGTGGTGCTCGACGGCATCGACCTGGACGTCCCCGCCGGGACGATCTTCTCGCTGCTCGGCCCGAACGGGGCCGGCAAGACGACAGCCATAAACATCCTGACCACCCTGATCCGCGCCGACGCCGGGTCGGTGCGTGTCGCCGGGCACGACGTGGTCACCGAGGCCAAGGCGGTGCGCGCGGCGATCGGGGTGACCGGGCAGTTCGCGGCGGTGGACGAACTGCTGACCGGGCGGGAGAACCTGCAACTCATGCTCGACCTCGGCCCGCGCAACCGCGTTACCGGCAAGCGGGTCGTCGCCGAGTTGCTGGAACGGTTCGACCTGGTCGAGGCCGCCGACAAGCTGGTGTCGACGTACTCCGGGGGCATGCGCCGCAAGCTGGACCTGGCGATGACGCTGGTCGGCGAGCCGCGGATCATCTTCCTGGACGAGCCGACGACCGGGCTGGACCCGCGCAGCCGGCGCACCATGTGGTCGATCATCAGGGAGCTGGTGGCCGGCGGCGTGACGGTCTTCCTCACCACCCAGTACCTCGACGAGGCCGACCGCCTCGCCGACCGGATCGCGGTGCTCGACCAGGGCCGGCTGGTCGCCCAGGGCACGCCGGAGGAACTGAAGCGCCGGATCCCCGGCACGCACGTGCGGTTGCGGTTCGGCACCGTCGCCGAACTCGACGCGGCGGCGCTCGTGCTGCCCGACGCGGTACGCGACGAGGAGGCGCTGGCACTGAGCGTGCCCACCGACGGCGGGACCGCGGCGCTGCGCGCCCTGCTCGACCGGCTCGACGCGCACGCGATCAGCGCCGGCGACCTGTCCGTACAGACCCCCGACCTCGACGACGTCTTCCTGGCCCTGACGGGCCGCGCCCCGGAGGTGGCCGCGAAATGAGCAGGAACCACTCGGTCGTCATGCTGCGCCGCAACCTGACGCACCTGCGCCGCAACCCGACCTCGGTGTTCAACGCGGTGCTGATGCCGATCATCGTCATGCTGATGTTCGTCTACATGCTCGGCGACGCGTTCTCCGTCGGCGTCGACTACGTCGACTACGCGACGCCGGGCCTGATGCTGCTGGCGGTCTGCTACGGCCTCGGCGGCACCGCGACCTCGGTCAGCTCCGACATGACCAAGGGCATCATCAACCGGTTCAAGGTCATGCACGTCTCCCGGGGCGCAGTGCTGACCGGCCACGTCGTCGCCACCGTGCTCACCAACGTCCTCGCGGTCGCGGCCCTGGTCGGGGTGGCGTTCCTGCTCGGCTTCCGCCCGGCCGCCGATCCCCTGCACTGGCTCGGTGCGGCCGGCATGGTGGTGCTGCTCAGCGTCGCCGTCAGCTGGTTCACCGTCGCGCTGGGCCTGTTCGCCAAGTCACCCGAGTCGGCGGGCATGGCCGCCGTGCCGCTGGTCCTGCTGCCGTTCTTCAGCAGTGCGATCGTGCCGGCGGACAAGATGGGGCCGGGACTGCGGCAGTTCGCCGAGTACCAGCCGTTCACGCCGATCATCGAGACGCTGCGCGGCCTGCTCGAAGGCGCGCCGTCGGCCGGTGACGTGATCCCCGCGATCGCCTGGTGCGCGGGCATCGCGGTGATCGGCTACCTGTGGGCGCGGTCCACGTTCACGAAGCGAGCGTGATCTCGACCAGCCGCTCCCAGCCGGTCTCCCGGCCCTGTGCGACCGCCTCGGCGAACCCCGCGTCGCCGAGGCGGTCGCGCGCTGCCGCCTCGATCCGGGGCACGTCGGGGTGGGCGCGGTCGGGCAGCCCGCGTACCGCGGTGGCGGCACCGAGCAGCCGCGCCGCCTGGTCCGGCCGGTCGAGCCGCACCGCCAGGTCGGCGACACCGACGAGCACCTGCGCGGTCAGCGGCGCGTAGCCGCCCTCGCGCGCCGCCCGGCACGCCGCCGCCCGATGGGTACGGGCCTGCTCGACGTCCTCGGCCAGGTAGCCCAGCAGATCCTGGGTGCCCGCCCGGACGCCGGCCAGGTCCGCCTCGTCGCCGAGCAGCGCCGACACGGACCGCAGTTGCGCGTACGCCTCGTCCGCGTCGCCGTCGTGGCGGGCCAGGTACGCCCGGACCAGCGCCAGCTCGGCCAGCGCGCCCGGCCAGGCGACCCGGGCGGCGAGCCGGTGCGCCTCGGCCACGGCGGCGGCGCTCGCGGCCTCCTCGCCGCCCAGCCGGTACAGCCAGGCCAGCCGCGCCCGCATCCGGATCACGTCCTCGACGGCGCCGACCTCGGTGACCGCCGCGACGGCCTGCTCGTAGTACGCGCAGGCGGCGGCGACGTCACCGCGTACGGCGATCAGCTCGGCCAGCTCGCTGAGCGCGAACGAGATCCCGAAGCGTTCGCCCACCTCCCGGAACTCGGCGAGCGCATGCCGCAGGCACGCCTCCGCCTGCGCCGCCTCGATGCCGAGGATGACCCGCAGCTTGCCCAGGTGCAGCCGGGCCAGCGCGCGTACCCACGGGTCCTCGTGGTCGAGCAGCGACTCCCAGGCGGGCAGCAGCGCGTCCGGCTCCCGCAGCATGCGCTCCATCGGCACGACCAGGGCCAGCTCCGGGTGACCGCCACGGCCTTCCCCGCTCAACCGGTACGCCTTGTGGATCCACTCGGCCGCGTGCTGCGCGTCGCCCGGGCCGGAGCTGAGGAACAGCACCACGAGTCCGTACACCACGGCGCGGATGTGGTCGGGCACGTCGCCGGGCGCCTCGGTGGCCGCGATGATCAGTTCCATGCCCTCGGTCCGGTGGCCGCCGAGCCACCAGTACCAGCCGGCGCCGGCCGCGAGCCGCATCGCCTCGCGCCCCTCACCCGCGGCGAGCGCACCGCGCATCGCGGCGGTGATGTTGTCGTGCTCGGCTTCGAGCCGGGCGAGCCAGGCGAGCTGGTCGGCGCGGCGCAGCCGCGGCTCGGCGGTCTCGGCCAGCTCGGTGAAGTACGCCAGGTGCGCGTGGCGCGCGAGGTCCTCCTCCCCGGCCTCGGCGAGCCGCTGCGCGGCGTACTCCTTGATCGTGCCGAGCATGCGGTAGCGCGGCGCGACGTCGCCGGCGGCGACCAGCAGCGACTTCTCGGTCAGCGCGGTGAGCAGGTCGAGCACGTCGCCCGGCTCGACGGCGCCGCCGGCGCAGACCCGCTCGGCCGCGTCCAGGCGCGCCCCGCCGGAGAACACCGACAGCCGGCGCAGCACCGCGCGTTCGGCGTCGGTGAGCAGTTCCCAGCTCCAGTCGACCATCGCGCGCAACGTCCGGTGCCGGGGCAGGGCGGTCCGGCTGCCACCGGTGAGCAGCCGGAACCGGTCGTCGAGCCGGGTGGCGAGCTGGTCGACGGACATGGCGCGCAGCCGTGCCGCGGCCAGCTCGATCGCCAGCGGCATGCCGTCGAGCGCGCGGCAGATCCGCGCCATCGTCATCGCCGTGCGGGCGTCGGACGCGAGGTCCCGGCGGACCGCGACGGCCCGGTCCCGCAGCAGGCGGACGGCGGGCGACGACTCGACCTCGGCGACCGCGGCGTCGCCGTCCGGCAGGCCCAGCGGCGCGACCGGCCACAACACCTCCCCGGTGATGCCGAGCGGTTCCCGGCTGGTGGCCAGGATCCGCAGCCGCCGGCACTCGCCGAGCAGCCGGTGCGCCAGCGCCGCCGCCTGTTCCACGACGTGTTCGCAGTTGTCCAGGATCAGCAGCATCTCCCGGTCCCGGATCGCCGCGACGAGCCGGTCGTCCGGCTCCGCGCTGCCCGCGTCGCCGAGCAGCGCGTCGCGCAGGCCGAGCCCGGAGATCGTCGCCTGTGCCACGTCCCCGTCGGCGCTGATCGCGGCGAACTCCACCAGCCACACGCCGTCCGGCAGGTCGCCCGTCATCCGGCGTCCGGTCTCGGTGGCCAGCCTGGTCTTCCCGGAGCCACCCGGGCCGGTGAGCGTGGTGAGCCGGTGCTCGGCCACCAGCGCGCCGACGGCGGTGAGGTCGGCGTCCCGGCCGACGAAGCTGGTCAGCTCGGCGCGCAGGTTGGTCCGGCGGGTGTCGTCGCGGCGTGCCGTCTCGCCCCGCAGCAGGGCGACGTGCAGCGCCGACAGTTCCGGCGACGGGTCGGCGCCCAGCGCGTCGGCGAGCGCGTCGGCGGTGCGCTGGTAGACCAGCAGCGCCTCGGTGTCCCGGCCGGCCGCGACGAGCGCACGCATCAGTGCCATGGCGAGCCGCTCGCGTACCGGATGGGCGGCCACCAGGTCGGTCAGCTCCGGGATCAGGTCCGCTTCCCCGCCGAGCCCGGTCTCGGCGTCGTACCGGTCCTCCGTCGCGGTCAGGCGCAGCCGTTCCAGCCGGGTCGCCGCCGCGTCGAGCGCGGGGCTGTCGGGCAGGCCGACGTCGCGCAGCGCGTCGCCGCGCCACAGGCCCAGCGCCTCGCGCAGCAGCCGTACCCGCTGCGGCCCGTCGCCGTCGCGGGCCCGCCGGACGAGACGTTCGAACCGCACGGCGTCGACGGCGTCGGGCTCGACGGCGAGCCGGTAGCCGTCCGGCAGCCCGTCGACGGCGCCCGCCGGCAGCGCCTTGCGCAGCCGGGACACCAGCCGTTGCAGCGCGTTCGCGGCGTCGGCGGGCGGCTGCTCGCCCCAGATCCAGTCGACGAGCGTCGCCTTCGGGACCACCCGGCCGGGCTGGAGCGCGAGGGCGGCCAGCAGTCCGCGCAGCCGTGCGCCCGGCACGTCGGCCGGTAGGCCGCCGTCCGTGGTGACCTGGAACGGCCCGAGCAACCCGATCTGCACGCGCCGATCCTGCCACGGCCGGCACCCCGGTCCGGTCCGCCGCCCCGCCGGTCAGGTGGCCAGGCGCAGATGCCGGCGCTGCCGCAGTCGCACCGCTGCGGCCACCACGACCAGCACCGTGAGCGCGACAGCGAAGACCAGCCCGTGGGTCAGGCCCCGGACGAGGTAGCCGCCGTCGGTGTGGTCCACGGCGTACGTGGCGAGCTCGCGGCTGAACCAGAACGGCAGCGCCCGGGTGGCGCTGCCCGCCGGGTCCATCACCATCTGGAGACCGACCACCGTCAGCAGCACCAGCGTGCCCTCCAGCTCGCGCGGCAGCACGGCGCTCAGCAGCAGGCCGAACGGCACCGACACGAACACGGTCAGCGCCATGATCAGCGCGATCGCGCCGTACCGCACGTCGCGCTGGTCGGCCAGGACGAGCAGGAAGTACGGGGTGGAGAGCAGCACGCCGACGGTCCAGAGCGCGAGCAGCCGGCCGAGCACCAGGTGCCGGCTGCCGTAGCCGGAGAGCCGCAGGCGGGGTTCCATGCCCCGCGCCGCGCTGCCCGCGAACAGCGCGGCGGTGCTGAGCGCCCAGGCCAGGCCGAGACAGACGAAGCGGATCGACTGCCCGAGAAAGTCGCCGCGGCGGCTCAGGTAGAAGGCCAGCGGCATCAGCAGCAGGATGACCAGCACGGTACGGCGGCGCAGCAGCTCGCGCAGGGCGGCCTCGGCCACCACGAGGGTCCGGCTCATGCGTTCCGCTCCCCGGAAAGATCAAGCACGACGTCGACCCGGTCGAGCTGGTTGAGCAGGTGGGTGACGACCACGACGGCCTTGCCGGCGTCGCGCCACCGCCACACCTCGTGCCAGAAGTCGAGGTAGGTGCCCCGGTCGAACCCCTGGTAGGGCTCGTCGAGCAGCAGCACGTCCGGCTCGCCGAGCCGGGCCAGCACCAGGTTGAGCTTCTGTCGCGTGCCGCCGGAGAGGTGCCGGGCCTGGGTGCGCCGCGGCGGTGTCCACTCCAGCCCGGCCGCCTCCGCGCGCCCGGCCCGCCGCGCCGCCGTCCGGCCCAGCCCTCGGCCGGCGCCGATCAGCACGAAGTGCTCGTCCGGGCTGAGGAACTCGGCGGTGCCGCCGTCCTGCGGGCAGTATCCGAGCGTGCCGTGCACCTCGACGGTGCCCGCCTCCGGGCTCAGCAGACCGGCGCAGATCCGCAGGAACGTGCTCTTGCCGGCGCCGTTGGCGCCGACCACCGCCGCGATCTGGCCGGCCCGGACGGTGAGGTCGACCCGGTCCAGGACGGTGCGTCCCCGGTAGCGCTTGGTGACGCCCCGGGCGGCGAGCCGCACCGGTCCGGGCTGGCGGCGCGGCGGCCGCACGTCGGGGCCGCCGAGGCTGTCGACCACCGCCCGGGCGTACGTCTCCGGCGCGCCGAAGACCCGCAGCGGCGATTCCCCGCTGTCGAGCAGGTGGGTGGCCGCCTCGGCGACGACGTGACCGGTCAGGTCGGGCCCCACCCCGTGCCGGCGCAGCTCGCCGGTCAGGGCGGCGAGCCAGGGTTCGTGGTTCACCGCTTCGGCTCCTCGCGCAGTATCGTGCCCACGCTCGACGCGAAGGCGCTCCAGTCGATCGCGGCGGCCCGCAACGCCGCGCTGCCGGCCGGGCTGATCCGGTAGTACTTCCGCGCGGGCCCGGTCCCGCCCTCCCGCCAGTGCGCGGTGAGCAGGCCGGAGCGCTGCAACCGCAGCAGCACCGGGTAGAGGGTGCCGCCCTGCACGGTGCCCAGCCCGTGGGCCCGCAGCGCCTGGGACAGCTCGTAGCCGTAGGACTCGCCGCGGCTCAGCAGCGCGAGCACGCAGAGGTCGAGCACCCCGCGCAGCCACTGCGCCCGCCGTTCCTGGTTCATTCCGCTCCGCACTGTCCCGATCGGACGACATCCGGCGATGACGGTAGCGCCGCCATCTAGGTAGCGCAACCATCTAGTGGGCCTCCTCCGGCCCGGCGAGGCTGATAGGTTGCGCGCTCCGCACGGGTTCGACGGGGGAATGCGCATGTCCGACACGGGGGCCGGATCCGAGCAGGGACCGGCGGGGGACGCGGAGCAGCGGGGAGAGACCCCCGGGATGCGGCCGGCCGGCGAGCCGCCCGGCGTTCCCGGGCCGCCACCACCGCCCGCCACCGGGCCGGGTCACGGGTCGCCCGATCCGGGTTACGGGCCGCCCACCGCTGGTCCGCCGTACGGGCCGTACCCGCCACCCGGCCCGCCGTCGTCCGGCCGCGGCCGCGCTCTGGTCGTCGCCGTCGCGGTGCTGAGCGTGCTGCTGCTGGTGGCGTGCTCGGGCCTGATCGGCGGCGCGTTCCTGCTGGGTTCCTCGCCCCGCGAGGTGGCCGAGCGGGAGCCGGCCGCGCCACCGGCGGCGCCCTGGCGGTCGTCCGGCGCGACGCCCACGCCGGGTGCGACGGCGAGCGCGGAGCCGTCGGCGCGCGGGCCGCAGCCGAGCGACTTCCCGGCGGCGCAGATCTCCGATCTGAACGACGTGTGCGACGGGGTTCTCTACTTCCCGCAGTCGCCGAAGCGCACCGGAGCGGCGCCGCACCCGGTGGCACTGCTCGTCGGCACCGACCTGGGCACGGGCAGCCGCCGCCACGACCAGGTCTACTACTACGACGAGGGCCTGTCGAAGCGGGTGGAGCGGACCTGGGCGTCGGAGGACCCGAAGGTCGTGCAGATGGTCGCCTGCCTGGATCGCACGAGCACCGGCACGACGATCCGCAAGTGCCGCTACGACGACCCGGAGCCGGACACGCTGACGCTGCTGAAGGCCACCTACCGCCTGCGGGTGTACGAGGTGGCGACCGGTCGCCGGCTGCTGGACAAGACCATGGGCGGGGACGACCAGCAGTGCCCGTACGTGGTCCTGTACGGCCAGGACAAGAAGATCTACGCCGAGGTCAGCCACCGGTCGATCCTCGGGGCGCTGCGCAACCTGGTGAAGCGGTAGGCGAACGGCGACGAGCGACGCCGGCCCCCGGATCGGGCCGGCGTCGCTTGCTGTCGGCCGTCAGAGTGTGGTTTCGCTGGTGAGGCCGAAGTAGTCGTGCCATTTGGTGCTGGGGGCGAAGGTGGTGCCGGTGGAGAGGGCGACGTAGATGTCGTTGGTGGTGTTTTTGGTGAAGACGATGAGGTCGTGTTTGCCGTCGCCGTTG
>NZ_WBKS01000034.1:0-47724 GCF_008868145.1 Micromonospora sp. AMSO1212t | reverse complement strand
GCGTACGCGCGCTGCGGCGCCACCGCCGGCCCGCTGCGCCCGCCCCGACGCCCCGACGCGGCGGTCGAGTTCCGCCCCGCCGCCTCGGTCGCCGCGCGACTGGTCCTGACGCTGCTGGTGCTCGTCAACAGCGCCGCCGGGCTGGTCTTCGTCGGCTGGCTGCTGCTGCCCCAGCACGTGCCCGGCCCCGGCGTCGTCGGGCTCGGCGGCTGGCAGACCGTCGCCGCCCGGCTCGCGTTCTGCGTCGTCGTCGGCGTCGAACTGATCCGCCTGGCGCAGAACGTGGTGGTCTGGGTCTTCGCGTACCACGCCCGGGACCCGGTGCCGGTCGACCCGCCGGTCGGCCTGCGGGTCGCCCTGCTCACCACCATCGTGCCGAGCAAGGAGCCGATCGAGGTCGCCGAGCGGACGCTGCGCCGGCTGCGGGAGATCGTCTACTGCGGGCACGTCGACGTGTGGATCCTCGACGAGGGCGACGACCCGGCGGTACGGGCGATGGCCGCGCGGCTGGGCGTACGCCACTTCACCCGCAAGGGCCGGCCCGAGTACAACCGGCCCGGCGGCGAGTTCCGCGCCCGGACCAAGTCCGGCAACCACAACGCCTGGCGGGCCGAGCACGAGCACCGCTACGACGTGGTCGCGAACGTCGACCCGGACCACGTGCCGCTGCCGAACTTCCTGGAACGCACGCTCGGCTACTTCCGCGACCCGGACGTCGCGTTCGTGGTGACCCCCCAGGTTTACGGCAACATGCACCAGAACTTCGTCGCCCACGGCGCCTCGGTGCAGCAGTACCTCTACAACGGGCTGATCGCCCGGGGCGGCAACGGCCTGGACGCGCCGCTGCTGACCGGCACCGGCCACCTCTACCGGCCGGCGGCCTGGCGGACCATCGGCGGCTACCAGGACTCCATCATCGAGGACCACCTCACCAGCATCCGCGTCCACGCCGCCGTCAACCCGGCCACCGGCAACCGGTGGAAGGGCGTCTACACCCCGGACGTGGTGGCGCTCGGCGAGGGACCGACCTCCTGGGCGGACTACTTCAACCAGCAGAAGCGCTGGGCGGCCGGGATCTGCGAGATCCTGCTCCGGCGCGAGCTGCGTACGCCGCGCGACCTGCCGTCCCGCCGTCGCTGGCAGTACCGGCTGCTCCAGTTCTACTACCCGAGCGTGGCGGTGAGCCTGCTGCTGGGCAACGCCGCCACCGCGCTGTACCTGCTGACCGGCGTCGACGCGGGCCGGCTCGACCCGCAGGTCTGGGCGACGCTGTGGGGCTCTACCATCGGCACCTGGTTCCTGCTCTGGCTCTGGCTGCGCCGCTTCAACATCGCCCCGCACGAGCGCGAGGAGGTGGGCATGGTCGGCATGGCGCTCGCGCTGTTCGCCGGCCCGGTCTACGTGGCCGCGGCGGTGGGCGCCCTGCTGCGCCGCAAGCTCGGCTTCGTGGTCACCGCCAAGGGCGCGCTGCGCACCGTCGAGTCGCCGCGCACGTTCCGGCTGCACCTGTGCTGGGCGCTCGCCGCCGCCGGGCTGCTCGCGGCGAGCTTCGCGCTCGACCACGACTACCCGCTGCTGCGGGTCTGGCCGGCGCTGACGCTGCTGACCGGGCTCGCCCCACCGCTGATCTCCTGGGCGGAGAGTCTGCGGGCCCGGCGGGACCGGGCCGCCGAACCGGCCCGGGAACCGCAGGTGGTGCCTCGGGCCGTGACCGACGGCGGTGTGCCGTGCTGAGGCCGACGCTGCCCCGGATGGGCCTGGCGCTGGCCGGGTTGCTGCTGCTCGCGTACGCCTTCGTGGTGGCGCCGGGCGCGTGGCGCGACCCGGGCACGGGCGCCTCGGCGCGGCGGCCCGCCCCGGCGACGCCGCAGGCGAGCACCGACGTGCCGGCCGCGGTCGTGCCGAGCCCGCGTGGCGGCCCGTTCCCCCCGGCCGGGCAGGCGTTCTTCGGGGTGATGACCGACAAGGGCCCGTACGACTTCGCGCCGGTGGACCGGTTCGCCGAGGCGGCCGGGCGGTCGCCGCAGGTGATGCTCTTCGGTGCCGACTGGGCGTCGGCCGCCTTCGACCGGAGCCTGTTCGACCGGATCGCCGAGCGGGGCATGATGCCGATGCTCGGCTGGGAGCCGTGGGACCACACGGTCGACAAGGCGGCCCGCCGCACCGGCCTGACCGACCGGCAGATCGACCGGCTGCGCGCCACCCAGCCGGACTACCGGCTGGCCCGCATCGCGCGCGGCGACTTCGACGCGTACGTGCGCTCCTGGGCCGACGGCGTCCGGTCGCTGGGCTACCCGGTGGCGATCCGCTTCGCGCACGAGATGAACGGCGACTGGTACCCCTGGTGCGAGCGGGCCAACGGCAACCGCCCCGGCGACTACGTCCGGGCCTGGCGGCACGTGCACGACCTCTTCGCCGAGGCCGGCGCCACGAACGTCACCTGGGTGTGGAGCCCGAACGCCCGCTGGGACAAGACGACAGCCGGGCTCACCGGCCTCTACCCGGGCGACGAGTTCGTCGACTGGGTCGGCGTCACCGGCTACTACGGCAGCGGCGCGTTCACCAAGACGTACTGGTCGTTCGACCAGATCTTCGGTCCGACGATCGCGGAGATCCGCAAGGTCACCGGCAAGCCGCTCGTGGTCACCGAGACCGGCGCCGCCGACGCCGCCGGGTACAAGGCGCGGTGGATCCGGGACACGTTCCGCGCCCTGCCCCGCTATCCGAACCTGATCGGGCTGATCTGGTTCGAGGTGGACAAGGAGAAGGACTGGCGCATCGCCGGCTCACCGGCGGCGGCGACCGCGTTCGCCGAGGCGGTGGCCGCCGAGCGCTACGACGTGACCTGGTCACCGGCGGTGCGGCCGCGCGCCGGGCCCTGATCCCGCCCGTGCCGGGCACACTCCATGTCGGACGGTGCGGCTACTCTCCACGATCATGGACGAGAGAGATCAATTCCGGCGGGCGGCGATCGAGCAGGGTGTGCCCGAGGACGAGGTGGCCCGCTTCGCGGAGCTGATCCGGTTCCAGATCCACGCCTGCCAGCGCGAGGAGGGTGTGCATGTCGGGCGGCGGGGCGGGCGGCCGCGGCTGCCGGTGGGCATGCCGTGGCCCACGTGCTCGGAGGGTTTCCCGTTGCCGTTCCTGCTCCGGCTCGACTGCGCGGCGCTGCCCCGGGTGCCCGACCTCGCCCTGCCGGCAGACGGCACGCTGCTGTTCTTCCTCGACCAGGAGAGCGCACTGGACGCCTGCGGCATCGAGCCCGAGCAGGAGTTCGCGCGGGTCGTGTACGTCCCGGCCGGCGCCGAGACGGTGGACGGTGAGTACGTCGTGCCCGCCGACACCGAGATGGAGCCGTTCCTCGCCCCCGAGCACGAGATGTACGCGGGGCTGCAGGCGGAGCTGCCGGACTGGCTCGACCGCTCGGAGGAGTGGCTGAGCGCCACCCAGATCCAGCTCCTGCGCGACATGCCGCACCTCAAGCAGATGAGCGCGCTGCTCGAGCAGCTCTGGCCGGAGCGGAACTGGTGGCTGCCGGAGGACGTCTTCATCGGCGGCTACACCATCTCGGCGCAGGACCCCCCTGAGGTGATCATGATGGACCCCGAGCGGGAGCGGCAGGCGAGGTCCCTGCCCCGCCCGGAGCAGATGGTGGCCCTGTACGAGGAACGGCAGCGGGTGATGCGCGAGTGGGTGCCGCTGGCCCAGTTCGGCGTGCCGGACGAGGAGTTCGTCAACGCGCGGTTCCTGATCCGCCACGACGACCTCGCCGCCCGGCGGTTCGACAGGGCGCTGTCCTTCTGCGAGTTCACCGAGTGACGACCGTGCCGGCTCACGCCAGCGTGCGGACCGCCCGCAGCGCCGCCTCCACGTCCTGCTCGCCGTTGGCGATCGTCGCGCCGAAGCGCAGGTACGACGGCCGGTAGGGGGTGCTGCTGGCGACCACACCGGCCGACCACAGCCGGTTCACCGCCTCGCCCACCGGCACGCCGGGCACCTCGCAGCAGACCACACCGGCGGACAGGTCGGCGGCGCGCGGCGTGACCAGCCGGACGCCCCGGATGCCGGCCAGCCCCTCCTTGAGCCGGCCGGCGAGCTCCCGGGTGCGCTCGGCGACCCGGGCCGGGCCGATGCGCCGGTGGAACGCGAACGCGTCGGCGAGCGCCCAGCGGTGCTCGAAGCTGTGGTAGCCGCCGGGCGTGTGCGCCGGGCCCGGCGGCACGGGCTGCCCACCCGTGCCGCCGGCGAGCCAGCGACCGATGTCGCGTCCGTCGAAGCTGGGGATCACCGGCGTCATCCGGGCCCACGCCCGCTCGGCGGCCCAGACCAGGCCGGTGCCGCGCGGCCCGAGCAGCCACTTGTGGCAGCCGGAGACCAGCACGTCGCAGCCGAGCTGCTCGGGTGTGGACGCGTCGGCGCCGAAGCCGTGCACCGCGTCGAGGCAGAGCAACGCCTCCGGGCTGCGCTCGCGGACCGCCTCGGCCAGCCGGCGTACCGGCAGCTTCACGCCGGTGCTGGAGTGCACCCAGGTCAGCGCCACCACCCGGGTACGCGGCGTGAGCGCCGCGGTGAGGCCCGCGACCATCTCGTCCGCCCCGGCCGTGGCCGCGTCGCGGTAGAGGCGGGCCCGGCGTACGGTCACCCCGTCGCGTTCGGCGCGCAACCGCAGCGACTCGTGGGTGGCGTAGAAGTCGTGCTCGGTGGTCAGCACCTCGTCGCCCGGTCGCAGCCGGATCGCGCCGTAGAGCAGGCCGAGGCCCATGGTCGTGGAGTCGGTGAGCGCGATGTGGTCCGAGCGGGCGCCGAGGTGCCCGGCCGCCGCGGCGAGCACCGCCCGGTCCAGCCGTTCCTCGTTCGCGGCCAGGTAGCCGGAGGCGTCCCGGTCGAGGCCGGCGCGGTGGGTGGCCACGGCGGCCCGTACCGGGGCCGGGTGCGGGGCGAAGACGAACGTGGCCAGGTGCGCCCGGGAGCGGTCGAGCGCGAACTGGGCGCGGACGCTGTCCCAGCTGGCCGGATCCAGGGCGGGCGCGTCGTCGGACACCGCGGTCCCGCCCGCCGGGCGGTCCGGGTCGCAGCCGGTGGCCAGGCCGGTGACGCCGGCCGCCGCGGTCGCGCCGAGCAGGTGCCGCCGGGTCAGGGGCCGTCGGGTCGGATGCATGGGGTCCATCGTCCGCCGTGCACGTCACGGCCGGGTCACCGCCCGGGGACCGGTGATTTCACCGATGCGCGCCGGTGGCCCGGACGCGGATGCTGACGCATGTCGATGTAATTCCGGCGCAAGGAGTGACCGACGTGCCCACCACCCGTTCCCGTACCCCCGTCCGTGCCCTCGCCCGTCTCGCCGTGGCGGCACTGCTCGCCACCGGCGGCGCCCTCGCCGTCCCGGCCGCGGCGAGCGCGGCCAGCCCCTACGAGCGCGGCCCGGCGCCCACGAGCGCCATCCTGGAGGCCAGCCGCGGCCCGTTCGCCACCTCGTCGATCAACGTCTCCTCGTTGAGCGTGACCGGCTTCGGCGGCGGCGTCATCTACTACCCGACCAGCACCGCCGAGGGCACCTTCGGCGCGGTCGCCATCTCGCCCGGCTACACCGCCGCCTGGTCCAGCCTGAGCTGGCTCGGACCGCGGATCGCCTCGCACGGCTTCGTGGTGATCGGCATCGAGACCAACACCCGGCTGGACCAGCCGGACAGCCGGGGCCGCCAGCTCCTGGCCGCGCTGGACTACCTGACCCAGCGCAGCTCGGTGCGCGGCCGGATCGACTCCTCGCGGCTCGCCGTGGCCGGGCACTCGATGGGTGGCGGCGGCAGCCTGGAGGCCGCGGCGGCCCGGCCGTCGTTGCAGGCCGCCGTCCCGCTCGCGCCGTGGAACCTGGACAAGACCTGGTCCGAGGTGCGGGTGCCGACGCTCATCATCGGCGGCGAGACCGACAGCGTGGCACCCGTGGCGACCCACTCGATCCCGTTCTACAACAGCATCCCGGCGTCCTCGGAGAAGGCGTACCTGGAGCTGGACGGCGCGAGCCACTTCTTCCCGCAGACGACGAACACGCCGACGGCAAAGCAGATGGTGGCCTGGCTGAAGCGGTTCGTCGACGACGACACCCGCTACGAGCAGTTCCTCTGCCCGGGCCCGAGCGGGTCGGCGATCCAGGAGTACCGCAACACCTGCCCCAGCTCCTGAACCCCACCGCTGTCGGGGTGGCCGCCGTACGGCGACCACCCCGACAGCGTGTCCGCCTCTTTTCCGACGGGTTGCCCATAGGTGACACTGGATGCATGGTTTCTGCATCGACAGTGCACATAGCCTTGCGGGGTCGGGACGACGAGTGCGACGCGATCCGCCGCCTCCTCGACCGCGACGACGGCGGCGCGCTGCTGTTCCACGGGCCGCCCGGCTCCGGGCGCAGCGCCCTGCTGGCGTACGCCCGCAGGTGGGCCGGGCAGCGCGCGGTGCTCGCCGGCGCCGGCCTGGCCGACGAGGCCACACTGCCCTACGCCGGGCTGCACCGCCTGCTCGACCCGGTGCTGGACGCGGACGCGGCGCTCCCGGTGCGGCAGCGGCGGCTGCTGCGCCGCGCGCTCGGCGGCGACGGGTGCCCGGCCGAGCAGCGGCTGGCCCTGGCCGCGGCGGTGCGGTCCCTGCTCGCCGCCGTGGCGGCGGACCGGCCGCTGCTGTGCACGGTGGACGACCTCGACACCGGCGATCCGCAGAGCGCCTGGACGCTGGCCGTGGTGGCGCGCCGGCTGCGCCGGCTTCCGGTGGCGATGCTGCTGAGCGCCACCGCGCCGGCCACTGTCGACGGCGTACCGGCCCACGGGTTACGCCCGCTGGACGCCCACGAGTGCCACGCGATGCTCGCCGGGCTGCGGGAGCGGCCACCCGCGCCGGTGGCCGCCGCACTGGCCGCGCTCAGCCGGGGCAGCCCGGCCGCGCTCGCCGACCTGGCGGGCAGCCTCACCCCCGCCCAGTGGCGAGGCGAGGCGCCGCTGCCCGACGCGCCGCCGGTGGACGGCGCGCTCGCCGCCGCGTACCGGGCCCGCCTGGACCGGCTGCCGGTACCGACCCGGCGGATGGTGCTGCTGGCCGCGCTCGACCCCGGAGACGACCCGGGCACGCTCGTCCGTGCCGCGTGGGCGGCCGGCCTGACGCTCGAGGCGCTTGCCCCCGCCGAGGCGGCCGGCCTGCTGCGCACCGGGCCCGGCGGGGTGACGTTCCCGCACCCGCTCGCCCGGACGATGATCACCGCCGTCGCGCCGCTCGCCGACCTGCGCGCGGCCCACCTGCTGCTGGCCGGCACGCTGGCCGAGGGCGCGCTGGGCCGGGCGCTGCGCCACGCCACCGCCGCCGACTGTCCGTCCGACGTGCTCGCCGCCGAGCTGACGGCGGCGGTCGACGAGGTGCCGGACCGCGCCGCCGCGGCGGTCGTGCTGCGCCGCGCCGCCGAACTGAGCCCCGACCCCGGCCGCGCCGCCGAGCTGACCATCGCCGCCGCGCGGTGCGCCTGGACCGCCGGCGACCCGGACCAGGCCCGAGGGCTGCTACGGCGCCTGACCGCGGGACCGGCGTACGGCCGGGCCGACCTGCTCCGCGGCGACATGCAACTGCGCTGCGACGCGCCCGCCGCCGCGGTCGCCACGCTGCTGGCCGCCGCCGACGCGATCGCGCCGGCCGACCGGCGGGCCGCGCTGCTGGCGCTGGTCCGGGCCGGCGAGGCCATCTGCGTCACCGGTGACCAGTACCGGTACGCCGAGGTGGCCCGCCGGGCCGAGGCGCTGCGGCGGCCCGGCGACCCGCCCGAACTCGACCTGCTCGCCACGTTCGCCGAGGGCGTCGGGGCGACGCTGCGCGGCGACCACGCGCGCGGCGGCCCGGCGCTGCGCCGGGTCGTCGTGATCGGCGGCCGGCTGACCGGGCCCGCGCTCACCCCCGGCGCGCTCGTCTGCGCCGCCGCGGCCGCCCTGCTGGTCGCCGTGGACGGTCCCGCGCACCGGCTCGCCGGCCGGGCGGTGGAGGTGGCCCGCTCGCGCGGCCAGCTGTCCCTGCTGCCCCGGGCGCTGGAGCTGCGGGCCGTCGCCGAATACTGGCTGGGCCGGCACGAGGCCGCGGCGGAGACCGCCCGCGAGGGCGTGCACGCCGCCCGCGCCGGTGGCCAGCACGTGTGCGCCCAGGTGCACCTCGGCATCCTGGCCGTGCTGGCCGCGGTCCGCGCCGACCGGGACGCCGCGCTGGCCCGGATCGCCGAGATCGGTGACGGGGCCGCGCCGGGGAGCCGGCCGGACGCGTACGCCCGCTGGGCGCTCGGCGTGCTGGACCTGATCGACGGCCGGTACGCCGACGCGGTGGCCCGGCTGTCCGCGCTGGCCCGTACCGGCACCGGCCGGGGGCAGGTGCTGGTCCAGGTGATGGCCACGCCGTACCTGGTGGAGGCAGCCGCCCACGACGGCGGGCGGCCGGCCGCCGCGCTGGCCGTGTTCGACCACTGGGCCAGCAGCACGGCGAGCCCGTCGCGGCGGGCGCTCGCCGCGCGCTGCCGGGCGCTGCTGGCGCCGCGCGGCGGCCCGGAGGCCGAACGGGAGTTCCACGCGGCGCTGCGGCTGCACCCGGCCGACACCGACCGGTTCGAGCGCGCCCGCACCGAGTTGCTGTTCGGCCGCGAACTGCGCCGCCGGCGCCGGCCCCGGGACGCCCGCGCGCACCTGCACCGGGCCCGGGAGGCGTTCACGCTGCTCGGCGCGACCGTCTGGGCCGAGCGGGCGGGGGAGGAGTTGCGCGCGGCGGGGGAGTCGGTCGGGCCGGTGCGGCACGGTCCGGAGCAGCTGCTGACCGGGCAGCAGCTGCACATCGCCCGGCTGGTCGCGGAAGGGGCGACCAACCGGGAGATCGCCACCCGGATGTGCCTGTCCACCCGGACCGTCGACCACCACCTGCGCAACGTCTTCCACCGGCTCGGCGTGCGCTCGCGTACCGAACTGGCCCGCCTGTTGTCCTGATCGGGCGGGCCGGCTCGGTGCGCGTCGTGTCGCGGCCGTCGTCGCGCCCGGCCACGCGCGGGCTGTGCCGAGCCCCGGCGGCGAGTCGGGCCGGGCCGGGCCGCGGGGCGAGCGGTGTCCGGCCGCGACGCCGTCAGCGCAGCGCGGCCACCGCGGCGTCCCCGCCGCCGCGCCAGAGCACGCCGGCCTCGGCGAAGCCGGCCGCGCGCAGCGCGTCCAGATGCCACGCCGCGGGCGGGCTCCACTCCGGGCTGTGCCCGGTCGGGTAGATCTGCCGCCGCTTCTCCACGAGCGGGCCGAGCACCGGGTCGTCGGCCGCCTGCGCCCACCAGTCCGGCCAGGACAGCGCCGCGCCGGCGCGGTGCCGGGCGTCCCGGCGCGCCCGTGCGCGTTCGCCGAGCCGTGCGGTGAGCGTCGGCATCGCGTCGTCGGGCATGTGGTCGGCGTTGACGAACACGCCGCCGGGGCGCAGCACGTCGCGGATCTCGCGGTAGAGCTCGGTCAGGCGCGGACCGTCCACCCAGTGCAGGGCGGTGGCGGTGAGTACGGCGTCGTAGTCGCGGTGCGGCAGGGTGGCGGCCCAGTCGGACCGGTTGAGGTCGGCGGTCACCACAGTGGCCCGGCCGGCCAGCGCCGCCTCGGCGAGGGTGAGCAGCACCGGGTCGAGGTCGAGCACCGTCACCTCGGCGTCGGGCCGTCGGGCCAGCGCCCGCAGGCTGATCGAGCCGGTGCCGCCGGCCAGGTCGAGCACCCGCGGCGGCCGGTCGCCGGTGACCGCCTCGACGGCGTCGAGCATCGCGTCGAAGCGGTGCTCCCGGTCCGGCATGAACGTCTCCTGCTGCCGGTCCCAGCTCTCCTGCCAGGCGCGCACGTCCAAGTCGTAAGGAGTCATGCCGCTCACGATAGTTACCGCTAGGGACCCTGTCGAGGCTTGTTGCCAAACTTTTGCAATAAGTGGGGGGCGTCCCGACGGCGTCACCGGGACCGGACGTGCGGCGGGCCGACGGTGACGAGCGGGTGACGCGCGCTGCGGCAGGGTCGCGGCACGACGACGGCACCGTTCGAGGGGGCTGCATGATCAGGACGATGCTCCGGCTGCGCGCGCGCACCGGCTGCGAGCCCGCGGTCGGGCCGGCCTTCGAGACGGTGGCCGGGCAGCTCGGCGCCCTGGCCGGCAACCTGCGGCACGAGCTGCTGCGCGATGCCCTCGACCCGAGCGGCTTCGTCGTCGTCACCGAGTGGGCCGACGAGGCGGCGCTGCGCGCGTACCGGCGCGGGCCGGTGGCGGCCCGCCTGGCCGGCCTGCTCCGGCCGCTGACCGAGCCGGCGGACGGCCCCGAGTACCCGCTGATGCGCGAGACCGGGGACGGAACGGGCCCGGTCTACGTGGACGTCGAGCTGACAGTGCCGCTCGACCGGCTCGCCGAGTTCCATCGGGGCTACCCCGAGGTGGTCCGGCGGATGACCTCGATACCCGGCTACCGCCGCGAACAGCTGCTGCGCGAACCCGGCTCGGACATCCACCACATCTTCGCCGAGTGGGACGGCGCCGCGCCGTTCCTCGCCTGGATCGGCGACCCGGCCCACGCCTCGGCGCAGGCCGGACCGATCGCACCGTTCCTTCTCGACATCCGGCGCCGGCTGTTCCACGTCGTGCCCGACGCGGACTACCGCCGACACCCCACCACGGGCTGGGAGGCCGACGTGCACAGGACAACAGACGTACTCGTCGTCGGGGCGGGGCCCACCGGGCTGACCGCCGCCGTCGAACTGGCCCGGCGGGGCATCGACTGCCTGGTGATCGACAAACAGGTCACCCCGCCCGGTCACGCGGACAAGGCGATCGGCGTGCACTGCCGCACCATGGAGATCTGGGAGGAGCAGGGCGTCGTCCGGGAGGCCATGGACGCCGGCATCTGGCTCACCGGCAACATGGTCTTCGTCAACGGCGAGCAGACCCACCGGATGAGCTGGGAGCTGCCCGGCCTGCCGTACGCCCACCTCGGCCTGCCGCAGTACGAGACCGAGCGGATCCTCACCGCCCGGCTGGCCACGCTCGGGGTGCGCCCGCAGCGCGGCGCCGAACTGGTCGACTTCACCCAGGACGCCGAGGGCGTGACCGCCACCGTCCGGACCGCCGACGGCGGCACCGAGACGGTACGCGCGGCGTACCTGGTCGGCGCCGACGGCGCGCACAGCCGGGTACGGGAGCGGCTCGGGCTCACCTTCACCGGCGGGCTGGGCCGGTTCCCGCAGCTGTTCATGCTGGTGGACGTCGACGTGGACTGGGACATGCCGGACGGGCACCTGCTGCGGTTCCTGCACATGACCGACGGGCAGATGGACGGGATGCTGGTCTGCGTACCGCTGCGCGGCGAGCACCGCTACCGCATCGCCACCCTCGCCCCGCCCCGATTCTTCGCCCAGACCGGCGGGCGCGACGCCCCGCCCGGGTTCAGCGAGGAACTCGACGAGCCGACCATCTCCGACGTGCAGGCCGCGCTGGACCGCCTCGCCCCACCCGGTACCCGGGCGAGCAACCTGCGCTGGTCCTCGGTGTTCCGGATCAGCCACGGCATCGTCGACCGCTACCGCGAGGGCCGCGTGTTCGTCGCCGGGGACGCCGCCCACCTGCACCCGCCCGCCGGCGGGCAGGGCATGAACACCGGCATCCAGGACACCTGGAACCTGGCCTGGAAGCTGGCCCTGGCGGTACGCGGGCTCGCCGCGCCCGGCCTGCTGGACAGCTACGAGACCGAACGGCGGCCGGAGGGCGAGGAGATCGTCGGCCGCGCGGTGCGGATGGCCGGCACCGAGGAGGTGGACCGCGCCGACCTGGAACGGCAGTTCCTCCAGGAGATGTCCATGCTGCTCAGCTACGCCGGCAGCCCGCTGGTCGGGGAGACCGTCGCCGACCCGGCAGCGCTCGGTGACGCGCCCCGCCCCGGCGACCGCGCGCCGGACGTGGACGGGCTGCGCCGGCGCGGCGTCGGCCACCCGCTGCGACTGCGGGACCTGACCCGGGGCACCCGCCACACGCTGCTGCTCTACGCCGACGGCACCGCCGGCGCGGGGGAGCTGGCCGCGTTCACCGGGCTGTGCGCCGACGCGCGCCGGCTGGCCGGCGGGGAAATCGAGGCGTACCTGCTGCTCGACCCGGACGCCGACGAACCGCGACTGCTCGACCCACCAGTGGTACGCGACGCCGAGCGGCGCTTCCGCGCCGCGTACGGGCTGGACGGCACCGGTCTGTACCTGATCCGCCCGGACGGGCACGTCGGGTTCCGGGGCGCGCCCGTCGACCCGGACGCGCTGCGCAAGCACCTGCACCTGGTGTTCGGGAGCGCCAGGTGAGCCGGGTCCGGACCGTGCTGTCGATGCGGACCCGGGAGGGCTGCGAGGAGCGCTTCGAGGCCGAGTGGCTCACCGCGGCCGAACAGATCCGCACGCTGGACGGCTGCCTGCACCAGGACCTGGTCCGCGACGCCGACGACCCACGCAGCTACCTGATCATCAGCGACTGGGCGGACCGCGAGCGGCTCGACGCGTTCGGCCGCAGCACACACCGGGACCGGCTGCTGAGCATCATCCGCGAGCTGCGCGAGTCCGCCGACCGGCACACCTACCAGGTGCTGCACAGCGTGACCGGCGAGCCGGGGGAGGGGCGATGACAGACGACGTGCTGCCGGCGAGCGAGCTCTACACCGACGCGTTCGCGGCCGATCCGTACCCCACCCTGGCCCGGCTGCGCGCGGACCGGCCGGTCTGCCCGGTCGGCTCGCCGCGCTTCGACTCCTGGCTGATCACCCGCTTCGACGACGCGCGCACGGCGCTGACCGACCCGCGCCTGTCCAAGGACCTGTACGGCCCGGAGCAGCACTACCTGAAGATCTTCGGCCCGAACTCCGAGGGCCTGAACCGCAACATGCTCAACTCCGACCCGCCGGAGCACACCCGGCTGCGCCGGGTCGTGTCGCAGGCGTTCGCGCCCCGGCGGATCGAGGCGTTGCGCCCCCGGGTGGCGTCGATCGTCGACCAGCTCATCGACAAGATGGCGCCGCACGGCGAGGCGGACCTGATGCACGAGTTCGCCATCCCGCTGCCGATGACAGTCATCTGCGAACTGCTCGGTGTGCCGCCGGCCGACCATGACCGGGTGCTGGACTGGACCCAGGTCATCCGCACCTCCGGCTCCACCAGCCGACCTCCGGCCCAGGAGCGGGCGGCGGTGCAGGAGGCCCAGCTCCGGCTGCACCAGTACCTGGCCGGGCTGGTCCGCGCCAAGCGCGACGACCCGGCCGACGACATCATCGGCGCGCTGATCAAGGCGGTCGACGAGGACGGGACGCTGTCCGAGGCGGAACTGGTGACCACCACCTTCCTGCTGCTGTTCGCCGGGCACCAGACCACCGCCGACTTCCTCGGCAACGCCGTACTGGCCCTGCTGACCCACCCCGAGCAGATGGAACTGCTGCGCGCCACGCCCCGCCTGCTGCCCGCCGCCATCGAGGAGCTGCTCCGGTTCGACGGGCCGCTGCCCGTGGCCAGCCCGCGCATCGCCACCGAGGACGTCGACTACCAGGGCGTACGCATCCCGCGCGACGCGATCGTCGGGGTGGCGATCAACGCGGCCAACCACGACCCGGCGCACTTCGCCGACCCGGACTGGCTGGACCTGCGCCGGGTCCGGGGCCCGCACCTCGGGTTCGGTCACGGCGTCCACTACTGCCTGGGCGTCTCGCTGGCCCGGATGGAGGCCGAACTCGCGCTCGGCGCGCTGCTGCGGCGGCTGCCCGGGCTGCGTCTGGGCGTACCGCTCGCCGAGGTGCGCCGGCTACCGGCCGCCTCGCCGTTCCGCGGCCTGCTGGAACTGCCGGTCACCTTCACCGCCTGACGGCGCCGCCGCCTCGCGCCGCCGCCCTCCGTCGCAATCATCAAGGAGCAGTCATGGTCTTCCGCAACGTGATCGTCTGTCACATGGTCCCCGGCAGCGAGCAGATCGTCGGCGGCGTGTTCGGCCACTACGACCAGGCCACCCGGCCGCAGGACCTGGGCGTCATCGGCCGGTACCTGCTGTCGCACCACGACCTGTACATCCACGTGATCGAGCGGGAGCAGGACCCGCGGATCTCCGGGCAGACCCGTGGCCTGCCCGCCTTCCAGAAGATCGCCGAGGAGATCGGCCCGTACGTGACGCCGTACCCGCGCTACTGGAAGAACCCGTCGGACTCGGTGGCCAAGGAGTTCTACCACTGGGCGCCCGAGGGCGAGCCGCCCGCCGACACCACGCTCACCGTGATCGTCGGGCGGATCAAGCCGGGCGCCGAGCCGGACGTGGCACGGGTCTTCGGCGAGTCCGACGCCGGTTCGCTCCCGGCCGACCTCGGCGTCACCGGCCGCTGGCTCTACTCGATCGACGACGTCTACGTGCACCTGCTCGAACAGGAGTCGTCGGCGGCCGAGGCCACCCGCGACCGGCACGGCGACAAGCCGGCCTTCGGCAAGGTGATGCAGGACCTGGGCCCGTACATCGAGCCGTACCGGCCGGACCGGTGGCAGGGCCCGCAGGACTCCGTCGCCGGCGTCTTCTACCGCTGGCAGGCCCAGGACTGACCCGATCCGCGCTCCCGCCCACCGGGTGGCGGGGGCGCGGAAACGCCGCCCCCGCCACCGGCCGTACGCCAGGCTGGTGCGGGGGTGCCGGTGTCGACGAAGGAGATCGTCCAGCACGTCGGGGCGCTGCTGGACCTGGCCGGGGTGCTCGTCATCGCGCTCGGCGTCGCGGTCGCCACGGCGGTGTTCGCGGTGCGCTGCGCCCGGACCCGGCAGGTGGTCGCGCACTACCGGGCGTACCGGCAGGGGGTCGGCCGGGCCATCCTGCTCGGCCTGGAGTTCCTGGTCGGCGGCGACATCATCCGTACGGTCGCGGTGTCGCCCACGTTCACCAGCGTCGGCGTGCTGGCGCTGATCGTGCTGGTCCGTACGTTCCTCAGCTTCTCGCTGGAGGTGGAGCTGGACGGCCGCTGGCCCTGGCAGGGCCGGACTCCGGCCGAGCGGCCGAGCGTGGGCGCCCGCCCCCAGTGAGCGTCGTACGCCTGCGGCAGTATCCGTGCGTGGAGGAACTCCGAATCGTGCGTGGCGACGCGACCAGCCCGCAGGCGAAGGGGCGCAAGATCATCGCCCACGTCTGCAACGATCTGGGCGGCTGGGAAAAGGCTTCGTCCTCGCCGTCTCGCGGCGGTGGCCGGAGCCGGAGCGTGACTACCGGGAGTGGCACCGGCAGCGGGCCGGTAACGACTTCGGGCTGGGCGCCGTCCGGCTGGTGCGGGTCGCGCCGGACCTGTGGGTGGCCAACATGGTGGGCCAGCGCGGAATGCGCCGGGGCAGCGCCGGTCCGCCGATCCGGTACGACGCGGTGGAGCGCTGCCTCGCCGCGCTGGCCGTCCAGGCCGAGGAACTGGGCGCGTCGGTGCACATGCCCCGTATCGGTTGCGGGCTGGCCGGCGGCTCGTGGCAGCGGATCGAGCCGTTGATCCGGCGCGCGCTGTCCGAGCGCGGCATCCCGGTGACCGTCTACGACCGGTCCTGATCTGAGCTGATCGATTCCGTCGCGCCACGTGAAGGTATCGACGGGCACTGTCTCCGCCACTTCGCCGAGCCAATGCCGACTGGTACCCCCAGGGGGTATGGTGGTGCGATGGAGCACGGATCTGGTCACGACACCGGTCACCACGGCGACCACGGTGGCGGTCATGGCGGCGGCCACGGCGCGCACGCCGGGCACGACCCGGAGCAGTTCCGCCGCCGGTTCTGGCTGAGCCTGGCGCTCACCGTGCCGATCGTCGTCACCAGCCACATGGTGATGGACTGGTTCGGCTACTCGCTGGACTTCCCGGGCGTGCGCTGGGTCGGCCCGGTGCTCGGCACCGTGGTCTTCCTCTACGGCGGCTG
This sequence comes from Micromonospora sp. AMSO1212t, assembly GCF_008868145.1. Lineage (NCBI taxonomy): Bacteria > Bacillati > Actinomycetota > Actinomycetes > Micromonosporales > Micromonosporaceae > Micromonospora > Micromonospora sp. AMSO1212t. The sequence goes on along the minus strand of NZ_WBKS01000034.1, from coordinate 31,783 downwards.
GCCGTTCCTCGCCGGCGGCCTGCGTGAGCTGCGCGAGCGTGCCCCCGGGATGATGCTGCTGATCTCGATGGCGATCGTGGTCGCGTACGTCGCCTCGGCAGCCACCAGCATCGGCCTGTTCGACCTGGACTTCTGGTGGGAGCTGGCCGCGCTGGTCACCATCATGCTGCTCGGCCACTGGCAGGAGATGCGGGCCGTCGGGCAGGCACGCGGTGCGCTGGGTGCGCTCGCTGCGCTGCTGCCCGACGACGCCGAGCGCCTGGACGACGCGGGGCGGCCGCATCCGGTGCCGGTCGCCGAGCTGCGGGTGGACGACCTGGTGCTGGTCCGGTCGGGCGGGCGGGTGCCGGCCGACGGGCGGATCGTCGAGGGCGCCGCCGAGCTGGACGAGTCGATGATCACGGGGGAGTCGCGGCCGGTGGCCCGCGCCGCCGGTGACCGGGTGGTCGCCGGCACCGTGGCCACCGACTCGACCATCCGGGTACGCGTCGAGGCGGTCGGCGCGGACACCGCGCTGGCCGGCATCGGGCGGCTCGTGGCGCAGGCGCAGGCATCCGGCGGCCGCGCGCAGGTGCTCGCCGACCGGTTCGCCGCGCTGCTGTTCTACCTGGCGGCGTTCGCCGGCCTGGCGACGTTCGCGGTCTGGGCGCTGCTCGGCGACCCCGACCAGGCGGTGGTACGGACCGTGACCGTGCTGGTGATCGCCTGCCCGCACGCGCTCGGCCTGGCGATCCCGCTGGTGGTGGCGCTGTCCACCGCGCTGTCGGCCCGCGCCGGCATCCTGGTCAAGGACCGGCTCGCGCTGGAGCGGATGCGCACCGTCGACACCGTCCTGTTCGACAAGACCGGCACGCTCACCACCGGCCGGCACACGGTCACCGGCGTGGCCACCACCGCCGGGCTGGACTCCGGCGCCGCCCTGGCCCTGGCCGGCGCGGTGGAGGCCGACAGCGAGCACCCCCTGGCCCGGGCGCTCGTCGCCGCCGCCGACGCGCGGTCGACGTCCCCGGCCGGGTCCGACGCCGGGCCGACCCCTCCCGGGCCGACGTCTGCGGCCGAGCCCGACGCCGGGCCGACGTCTGCGGCCGAGGCCGGCCCGGCGCGTCCGGTCGCGCGCGGCTTCCGGGCGCTGGCCGGCCGTGGCGTGCGGGCCACGGTGGACGGCGCGGACTGGGCGGTCGGCGGGCCGGCGCTGCTGCGCGAACTGGGCGCCCCGGTGCCGGACGATCTGCGCCGTGCGGCCGAGGAATGGTCGGGCCGGGGCGCCGCTGTGCTGCACCTGGTCCGGCTGCCCGAGGGCGGCCCGCCGGAGGTGACCGCCGCGTTCGCGATGGAGGATCAGGTCCGCCCGGAGGCGCGGGCCGCCGTGGCCGAGCTGCGCGACCTCGGCGTACGCAAGATCGTGATGATCACCGGCGACGCGCGCCCGGTCGCCGAGGCGGTGGCCGCCGACCTCGGGTTCCGGCCCGGCGTCGACGAGGTCTTCGCCGAGGTGCTTCCCGCCGACAAGGACAAGGCGGTGGCCGAGCTACGCGGTCGCGGACTCACGGTGGCGATGGTCGGCGACGGCGTGAACGACGCCCCGGCGCTGGCTCGCGCCGACGTCGGGCTGGCCATCGGCGCGGGCACCGACGTGGCGATCGAGTCCGCCGGGGTGGTGCTCGCCGGCTCCGACCCGCGCGGCGTCGGCGGCGTGATCCGGCTGTCCCGCGCGTCGTACCGCAAGATGCGGCAGAACCTGGCCTGGGCGGCCGGCTACAACGTGGTCGCGATCCCGCTCGCCGCCGGTGTGCTGGCCTGGGCGGGAATCGCGCTCAGCCCGGCACTGGGCGCGGTGCTGATGTCCGCCTCCACCATCGTGGTGGCCCTCAACGCCCAACTGCTGCGCCGGGTCCGGATCGCGCCTGCCGAATGAGCCGCAGTTCCGGGCCCTGAACCGGCCGGAGGCCCGCGGTTGCGAGCGATACTGCCCCTTCCAGCCCGCACCTGCGGCCCGTTAGGGTGAGCGCGTGACGGTGTTCCGGATCGGCGAGGCAGCCGAGCTGCTCGGGGTCAGCGCGGATACGGTCCGCCGCTGGATCGACGCCGGCAGGCTGCCGGCCACCCGCGACGAGCACGGCCACCGGGTGCTCGACGGCGCCGACGTCGCCGCGTTCGTCCGCGCCCCCGGCCACCCCGAACTGTCCTCGGCCCGCAACCGGCTGCGCGGCATCGTCACCGCCGTCGTGAAGGACACCGTGATGGCCCAGGTCGACATCCAGGCGGGGCCGTTCCGGGTGGTGTCGCTGATGAGCCGCGAGGCCGTCGACGACCTCGACCTCCAGGTCGGCTCCGTCGCCGTCGCGGTGATCAAGTCGACCACTGTCGTGGTCGAACGCGCCTCCACCCCCAGGGGAAGGACCAGCCCGTGACCGTACGGTGGATCCGCGCCGCGCTCTCCGCCGCGCTGGTGGGCGCGCTCTGCCTGACCGGGTGCGGCGGCGCGGACGAACCGGCCGGGCCCGACGGCGCCGGCCCGGTGACGGTGTTCGCCGCCGCCTCCCTCACCGAGTCGTTCACCCGGCTCGGCAAGGAGTACGAGGCCGCCCACCCGGGCAGCAGCGTCACGTTCAACTTCGGTGGCAGTTCCGGGCTCGCCACCCAGATCACCCAGGGCGCACCCGCCGACGTGTTCGCCGCCGCCTCCCCGGCCACCATGAAGACGGTCACCGACGCCGGTGAGGCCACCGGCGAACCGGCCGTGCTGGTCCGCAACCAGCTCGTCGTCGCCGTACCCCGGGGTAACCCGGCCCGGGTCGGCGGCCTGGCCGACCTGGCCCGACCTGGTGTCAAGGTGGCGCTGTGCGCCGAGCAGGTGCCCTGCGGCGCCGCCGCGCGCACCGCGGTCGACGCGGCGGGTGTGCGGCTGACGCCCGCCACGCTCGAACAGGACGTCAAGGGCGCGCTGGCCAAGCTGCGTCTCGGCGAGGTCGACGCCGCGCTGGTCTACCGCACCGACGTCCGCGCCGCACCCGGGCTCGACGCGGTCGAGTTCCCCGAGTCCGCGCGCGCGGTGAACGACTACCCGATCGTGGTGCTGCGCGCCGCCGGCAACCCGGCCGGCGCCCGCGCCTTCGTCGACTTCGTCCGCTCCGACGCCGGGCTCGCCGTGCTCACCGCCGCCGGGTTCCAGGCCCCGCCCGGCGGATGAGCCGCACAGTACGCCGGCAGCGGGTGCCGATCGCCCTGCTCGTGCCCGCCGGGCTCGGCCTGACCTTCCTCGTCCTGCCGCTGGCCGGTCTGCTGCTCCGGGCGCCCTGGACCACGCTGCCCCGGCGGCTGACCGAACCGGGTGTGCTCACCGCGCTGCGGTTGTCGCTGGAGACCGCGACCGTCGCCACGCTGCTCTGCGTGGTGCTCGGCGTACCCCTGGCGTGGCTGCTGGCCCGGGTGGAGTTCCCCGGGCGGCGGCTGGTCCGGGCGCTGGTCACGGTGCCGCTGGTGCTGCCGCCGGTGGTCGGCGGCGTGGCGCTGCTGCTGGTCTTCGGCCGGCGCGGGCTGATCGGGTCGTGGCTGGACGAGACGTTCGGCGTGACGCTGCCGTTCACCACCGCCGGGGTGGTGCTGGCCGAGGCGTTCGTGGCCATGCCGTTCCTGGTCATCGCCGTCGAAGGAGCGCTGCGCGGCGCCGACCCCCGGTACGAGGAGGCCGCCGCCACGCTCGGCGCCGGGCGGTTCACCACCTTCACCCGGGTCACGCTGCCGCTCGTCGCCCCGGGCGTGGCGGCCGGCGCGGTGCTCTGCTGGGCGCGCGCGCTCGGCGAGTTCGGCGCCACCATCACGTTCGCCGGCAACTATCCCGGCCGCACCCAGACCATGCCGCTGGCGGTCTACCTGGTGCTGGAGACCGACCTCCAAGCCGCGATCGTGCTGAGCCTGATCCTGCTCACCGTCTCCGTGGTCATCCTCGCCGCGCTGCGCGACCGCTGGGTCGGCAGCACATGACCGCGCTGCTGGACGCGCACCTGGTCGCCGAGCGGGACGGCTTCACCCTCGACGTGCGGCTGCGCATCGCCGCCGGTGAGGTGGTGGCGCTGCTCGGCCCGAACGGCGCCGGCAAGACCACCGCGCTGCGGGTGCTCGCCGGGCTGCACCCGCTCGCCGCCGGTCACCTCACGCTCGACGGCGCCGACCTGGACCGGCCCGACCGCCGGGTGTGGACGCCACCGGAGCGGCGGCCGGTCGGCGTGGTGTTCCAGGACTATCTGCTGTTCCCGCACCTCAGCGCGCTGGACAACGTGGCGTTCGGGCCGCGCCGCCGGGGCGCCGACAAGCGTGCCGCCCGCGCCCGGGCCCAGGAGTGGCTGGACCGGGTCGGCCTCGGGGACCAGGCCCGGCGCCGGCCCCGGCAGCTCTCCGGCGGGCAGGCGCAGCGGGTCGCGCTGGCCCGCGCGCTCGCCGTCGAGCCGGCGCTGCTGCTGCTCGACGAGCCACTCGCCGCGCTCGACGCGCGGACCCGGCTGGACACCCGCGCCGAACTCCAGCGCCACCTCGGCGCGCACCCCGGCGCGACACTGCTGGTCACCCACGACCCCCTCGATGCCCTCGTGCTCGCCGACCGACTGGTCATCGTGGAGCACGGCCGGGTGGTCCAGGAGGGCGACGCGGCCACCGTCACGGCCCGGCCACGCACCGACTACGTGGCCCGGCTGGTCGGCCTCAACCTGCACCGCGGCCGTGCCGACGGGCACGCCATCACAGTCGGTGAGCTGACCCTCACCACCGCCGACACCGTCCACGGTGAGGCGTTCGTCGCCTACCCGCCGGCCGCCGTCGCGCTGCACCCGTCCCGGCCCGAGGGCAGTCCACGCAACGTCTGGGCGGCCACCGTGACCGGCGTGCAACGCCACGGCGACAACCTGCGTGTGCAGCTCACCGGGCCGGTCGAGGTCGCCGCCGACGTCACGCCCGCCGCCGCGGCCCACCTCGGACTGATCCCCGGGCGGCCGGTCTGGGCGGCGGTCAAGGCGGCCGAGACGCGCGCCTACCCGGCGTGACAAACACCGCTGGCCGCGGCATGTGCGCAGGTGAGAGGTTTGATCTGCGCTCAACCGGTCACTGGGACGGTAGCGACGACGCAAAGGGGGACACGGTGCCCGACACGATCCGCAACAGGTCCAGTCAGGACGCCGACCTGCCACGGGGAGTCACCGACCCGTTGCTCTGGCGGGCCGCGTACGACGTGGCCGCCGCCCACCGGCCCGACGAGTCCGGCCGGTGCGAGAGCCTGTTGTGTGACGGTCAGGTCGCGCCGTGTGACGCGCTGACCGCCGCCCACCGGGCCATGGAACTGGCCGGGGACCGGCACGCCGACCGGGCCGAGCCCGAAACCTGGCGTACGGAGCAGCGCCGGCGCGCCGCCTGAGCATCGGGTCGCGGGCGGTTCGAACCGTGGACGCCCCGCTTCCGTGTTTATGATCGACAACTCGGTCGGAATGCGGGGAAGAGGAGAGTTCGTGACGGTCGACGCCCACGCGTTCTGGCTTCGCGCCCCCGGCGAGGGCGAGATCCGGCCGGTCCGGCTCGCCGCGCCGGGTCCAGGTGAGGTGCTGGTCCGTACCCGCTTCTCCGGCGTCAGCCGCGGCACCGAGACGCTCGTGTTCACCGGCCGTGTCCCGGCCGACCAGCACGACGCGATGCGCGCGCCGTTCCAGGAGGGCGACTTCCCGGCCCCGGTCAAGTACGGCTACCTGAGCGTCGGCACCGTCGAGGCGGGCGACGAGGGGCTGCTCGGCCGTACCGTCTTCTGCCTGTACCCGCACCAGAGCGCGTACGTGGTCCCGGCGGACGCCGTGACTGTCGTACCGGACGGTGTGCCGGCGGAGCGCGCGGTGCTGGCCGGCACCGTGGAGACCGCTGTGAACGCGCTCTGGGACGCCGCGCCGCTCGTCGGCGACCGCGTCACGGTGATCGGCGGCGGGATGGTCGGCTGCGCGGTCACCGCGCTGCTGGCCCGTTTCCCCGGCGTCCGGGTCGAACTCGTCGACGCCGACCCGGCCCGCGCCGAGGTGGCCGCCGCGCTCGGCGCCGACTTCGCCGCCCCGGCCGACGCGACCGGAGAGCGCGACCTGGTGGTGCACGCCAGCGCCACCTCCGACGGACTGCAACGCGGCCTGGAACTGCTGCGCCCCGAGGGCACGGTGCTGGAGCTGAGCTGGTACGGCGACCGGCCGGTCACGCTGGCGCTGGGCGGCGCGTTCCACTCCCGACGGCTGGGCATCCGCAGCAGCCAGGTCGGCACCGTGTCGCCCCGGCGGGCCGATCGCAGCTACGCCGACCGGCTCGCGCTCGCCCTGGACCTGCTGGCCGACCCGGCGTTCGACGCGCTGCTCACCGGCCGGTCCCGCTTCGACGACCTGCCCGACGTGCTGGACCGGCTCGCCTCTGGTGAGCTGCCGGCGCTGTGTCATCTCATCACCTACGGCGAGGAGTGATCGTGTTCAGCGTGACCGTCCGGGACCACATGATGGTCGCCCACAGTTTCCGCGGCGAGGTCTTCGGCCCGGCCCAGCGGCTGCACGGGGCGACGTTCGTCGTCGACGCCACGTTCCGCCGCGCCGAGCTGGACGACGACGGGATCGTGGTCGACATCGGGCTGGCCACCGGGCAGCTCAAGGCCGTGCTCGCCGAGCTGAACTACCGCAACCTGGACGACGAGCCCGCCTTCGCCGGGGTGAACACCACCACCGAGGTGCTCGCGCGGACGATCGCCGACCGGCTCGCCGACGCGGTGCACGACGGCCGGCTGGGGGAGGGCGCGCGCGGTCTGGCCGGGATCACCGTCACCCTGCACGAGTCGCACATCGCGTGGGCGAGCTACGAGCGGTCGCTCTGACCGGATGACAGCCGTCCACGTGGTGCTGCCGGGCGACATCGACGACCCGGCGGACCCCAGCGGCGGCAACGCCTACGACCGCCACGTCTGCCGGGGCCTGGCCGGGCGCGGCTGGACGGTACGCGAGCACCAGGTGCCGGGCGGCTGGCCGCACCCGGGGCCACGGGAACGCGCCGACCTGGCCGGGCTGCTCGGCGGGCTGCCCGACGGCGTTCCGGTGCTGCTGGACGGACTGGTCGCCTCGACCGTGCCGGACGTGCTCGCCCCGCACGCCGCGCGGCTGCGCCTGGTGATCCTGGTGCACCTGCCGATCGAGGGCGAGACGGAGGCGCGGTCGCTGGCGGCGGCCACCGCCGTGGTCGCCACCAGCGAGTGGACCCGCGATCGGCTGCTCGACCGCTACCGGTTGTCACCCGGACGGGTGACTGTCGCCCCGCCCGGCGTCGACCCGGCGCCCGTCGCCTCCGGCACGCCCGGCGGGGGACGGCTGCTCTGCGTCGCGGCGGTCACCCCGGTCAAGGGCCACGACGTGCTCGCCGCCGCGCTCACCGAGGTCGCGGACCTCGACTGGACCTGCGACTGGGTGGGTCCGCCGGACCGGGACCGGGCGTTCGCCGACCGGCTGCGCGCTCGGCTGACCGCCACCGGTCTCGGTGGCCGGGTCCGGCTCACCGGTCCACGCACCGGCCCCGACCTGGCCGCCACGTACGCCGCCACCGATCTGCTGGTTGCGCCCTCCCGGCGGGAGACGTACGGGATGGTGGTCACCGAGGCGTTGGCCCGGGGCGTACCGGTGCTGGCGAGCGACACCGGCGGCCTGCCGGACACGCTCGGGCACGCCCCCGGCGGCGACCGGCCCGGTCTGCTGGTGCCGCCGGGCGACCCGGGCGCGACCGCCGCGGCGCTGCGCCGCTGGCTCACCGATCCGGGCCTGCGGGACCGGCTGCGCCGCGCCGCCCGGCAGCGGCGGCACACCCTCACCGGCTGGCCGGTCACAGTGGACCGGCTGGCGACGGCGCTCAAGGAGGCGACCGAGGCATGACCACCTCACTCCCGCCCGGCTTCGCGGACTGGCTGCGGCTGCGCGAGCCCGCCGACGCGGCGGCCCGCAGCGCCGAGCTGGCCGACGCGGTCCGCGACCGGCTGCCCGCCGACCGGCCGCTCGTCGTGCACGACCTGGGCAGCGGCACCGGCTCGATGGCCCGCTGGCTCGCGCCCCGGCTGCCCGGCCCGCAACGCTGGGTGCTGCACGAACGCGACGCGGACCTGCTGGCGCTGGCCCGGGCCGGACGGCTCACCGCCGCCGACGGCGCCCAGGTCACCGTGACCACGCGTGGCTCCGACGTCACCCGGCTGACCGCCGCCGACCTGGCCGACGCCCACCTGGTCACCGCGTCCGCGCTGCTGGACATGCTCACCGCCGAGGAGGTCGAGCGGATGGTGGCGGCCTGCGCCGGTCACCCGACGCTGTTCGCGCTCACCGTGACCGGACGGGCCGAGTTCACCCCGCCGGACCCGCTCGACGCCGAGCTGACCGCCGCGTTCAACGCCCACCAGCGCCGTACCGTCGACGGACGGATCCTGCTCGGACCCGACGCGGTGGACGTCGCCGTGACCGCGTTCCGCCGCCACGGCGTCGAGACGCGCGTGCGGTCCACCCCCTGGCGGCTCGGCCCGGAGCAGGCGGAACTGGCCGCCGAGTGGCTCACCGGCTGGATCGGCGCGGCGGTCGAGGAACGACCGCATCTGTCCGGGCCCGCCGCGACGTATCAGAAGTGGCGGCTCACCGAGGCCGCCGCCGGCCGGCTCGAGGTGGTGCTGCATCACGCCGACCTGCTCGCCGGCTGAACCGTACCGGCCGTCGGCACGTGACAACCGGTGGGAACAAGGGAGGACCGTTTGTCACACGTCGCCGTTGCCGGACCCGTACCGGCCGTCACGCTCGCCCCGCGCCCGGCCCGGCCGGGCCGGGCCTGGGTACGCCCGCTGCTCGGGCTCGCGGTGCTCGCCGCGCTCGTCGCCTCGGTGGGCACCGGCCCGTTCCTGGCGGGGCTGCGGCTGATTGACGCGCCGGCGCTGGCCGCCGCGCTCGGCATCGGCGTGATCACCACCGTCTGCTGCGCCTGGCGCTGGTCGCTCGTCGCCGGTGGGCTGGGCGTACGCCTGCCGATGCGAGCCGCCGTGGCGCACTGCTACCGGGCGGTCTTCCTCAACTCCACGCTTCCCGGCGGCGTGCTCGGCGACGTGCACCGGGCGGTACGGCACGGACGCGACGCCGGCGACGTGGCCCGCGGCGTCCGGGCGGTGGTGTGGGAGCGCACCGCCGGGCAGGTGGTGCAGGTGGTCATCGCGGTGGCGCTGCTGGCCGCGTTCCCGTCGCCGGTGCGCCGGTACCTGCCGGTGCTGGCCGCCGTGCTGGCCGTGGTCGCGCTGGCGCTGGTGCTGGCCGCCCGCGCGGTGCCCCGCTCCGGGGCGTCCCGCTTCGCCCGGGCGGCCCGGACCGCGCTCGCCGACGTCCGCTCCGGAGTGCTGGGCCGCCGGACCTGGGCCGGTGTGGTGATCGCCTCGACAGTGGTGTTCGCCGGCCACCTGGCCACGTTCGTGGTGGCCGCGCGCACGGCCGGTGCGGACGCGCCGCTGTCGCACCTGCTGCCGTTGACGCTGCTCGCCCTGCTGGCCATGGCGGTGCCGCTGAACGTGGGCGGATTCGGGCCGCGCGAGGGGGTGGCCGCCTGGGCGTTCGCCTCGGCCGGGCTGACCGCCGCGCAGGGTGTGGCGACCGGCACGGTGTACGGCGCGCTGGTCCTCGTGGCCAGCCTGCCCGGCGCCGCGGTGCTGCTGGCACGGCGGACGCCCCGGCGCGAGCCCGGCAACTGTCGGTGATCCCGCCTACGGTGGGGGAGCGAGGTGTGCGTCGCCGGGTCCGCCCGGCGACCGGACGACAGGAGAACCATGGACGAAACGCTGCCCACCGCGACGGTCCGGACCCGCGTCACGGTTCCGCTCCGGTTCCCCGACGGCTACGTGACCACGGCCCGCGTGCACACCTTCCACGGTCTCGTCGACGGTCGCGAGCACCTGGCATTCGGGCTCGGTGAGCACGCCGACGCCGACCCGCCGCTGGTCCGCCCGCACAGCGAGTGCCTCACCGGGGACGTGTTCGGCAGCCAGCGCTGCGACTGCGGGCCGCAACTGCGCGAGGCGGTCGAGCGGATCGCCGAGGCCGGTGGCTACCTGCTCTACCTGCGGCAGGAAGGGCGCGGCATCGGCCTGTACGCCAAGCTCGACGCGTACGCGCTCCAGGACGGCGGCCTGGACACGTACGAGGCGAATCTGGCGCTCGGGCGCGGCGCGGACGAGCGCGACTACACGGTGGCCGCGCAGATGCTCGCCGCGCTGGGCGTGGACCGGGTGACCCTGCTCAGCAACAACCCGGACAAGGCGGCCCAGCTCGAACGGCTGGGCGTGACGGTGGCCGACCGGGTGTCCACCGGCGTGCACCTGTCGCCTGCCAACGCCGGTTACCTGGCGGCCAAGGTGACCCGCGCCGACCACGCCCTCGACCTGCCGTTCGTGCCGTGACCACCCGTCCGTACGTGCTGCTCAGCTGCGCGATGTCGATCGACGGCTACATCGACGACGCGACCACCGAGCGGCTGCTGCTGTCGAACGACGACGACCTGGACCGGGTGGACGCGATCCGGGCCGGGTGTGACGCGATCATGGTGGGCGCGGCCACAGTGCGCCGCGACGACCCCCGCCTGCTGGTGCGCAGCGAGCGCCGCCGCGCCGAGCGGGTGGCGCGCGGGTTGCCGCCGTCGCCGGTGAAGGTGACTGTCACCGGCAGCGGCGACCTCGACCCGCGGGCCCGGTTCTTCACCGTCGGCGACGGCCTCAAGCTGGTGTACTGCCCGACCGGCGTGGTGGACAAGGCCCGCGAGCAGGTGGGCGCGGTGTCGACAGTGGTCGACGCGGGCGAGCCGGCCACCCCGGAGGCGGTGGTGGCCGACCTGGCCGGGCGCGGGGTGACGCGCCTGATGGTGGAGGGCGGCGGCTCGATGCACCGCCAGTTCCTCACCGCCGGCCTGGCCGACGAGTTGCACCTGGTGGTCGCGCCGTTCTTCGTGGGGGACGGGCGGGCGCCGCGCTTCGTCGGGGACGGTCGCTTCCCGTGGCACCCGGGCCGTCGGGCCCGGGTGGTTGAGGTGCGCCAGATCGGCGACGTGGTCCTCACCCGCTACGCGCTGTCCGACCGCTGTCCGGCCTGACCGCCGTATCGATCCGGTCCGCCCTTGTGCAAGCTCACGGTCGTGATTAGTTTGTTGACCATCCATACGAACTAATCCACTGCGCTTCCCTTCCCGAAGGGGGACCGATGACCGCGCACCACCCCGACCCGGGCTCATCCCGCCGCCGCTTCCTCGGCCTGGTCGGCCTCGGCGTGGCCGCCACCGCCACCGGCCCGCTGCTCGCCGGCTGTTCGGAGAAGCCGGCCGGCTCCGGCGCCGCCCAGAACCTCGACGCCGTCTCCGGCCTGCTGCCCACCCGCAAGGACCTGCCCGGCGGCATCACACCTGACATCACGGGTACGCGCCCGGTGCCCGACGGCTACACCCGCTACCCGGCGAATCTGATCGACGCCGTCACCGACAAGCCCGGCACCAGCGGCAAGCAGGTCACCGCGATGACCCCCGCCTGGGGTCCGGCGCCGCCCGGCGTGGCACAGAGCGCCTACCTCCAGGCCGTGAACGCCGAGCTGGGCACGCCCGTCAACTTCACCATCCAGGACGGCAACACGTACGCCGACAAGCTCAACGCGATGCTCGGCGCGCGCGACGTGCCGGACCTGCTGTGCGTACCGGGGTGGGAGGTGGAGAAGATCCCGCGCTTCGCCGACGCCATCAAGGTGCTCTTCGAGGACCTGACCGACCACCTCAGCGGCGACGCCGCCGCCGCGTACCCGATGCTGGCGAGCTTCCCCACCGGGGCCTGGCGGCGGGCGGTCTGGAACGAGCGGCTCATGTCGGTGCCCAACCCCACCGACGGGCCGTTCCCGTGGGCGCTGTTCACCCGCAAGGACGTGCTCGACGCGCGTGGCCTGGCCGTGCCGGCGAACCTGGACGACCTGCTCGCCGCGGCCAAGCAGGTGACCGACCCGGCGCGCAAGGTGTGGGCGTTCAACGACGTCTTCGCCATGATCCAGATGTTCCACCGGGTGCCGGGCCACAAGGGCGGATGGCGGGTCAAGTCCGACGGCACCCCCGAGTTCAAGTACGAGACCCCGGAGTTCCGCCGCGCGCTGGAGGTGATGGCGAAGATCTACGCGGACGGCCTGGTCCACCCGGACATCGTGGCCAGCAAGGGCGCGGACGCCAAGCAGCTCTTCGCCAAGAACGGTGCGATCGTGTTCCTCCAGGACGGCGTCGGCTTCTGGCAGGGCGCCCAGGCCGAGCACCAGAAGACCAACCCCCGGCTCAACATCCAGCCGGTGCCGATCTTCTCCGCCACCGGCGGCGACCCGCTGGTCTGGGGCGACGACGAGCCGATCTCCTACACGTTCGTCAAGAAGGGCCTCGGCAAGGACAGGGTCCAGGAGCTGCTGCGGATCATCAACTGGTGCTCCGCGCCGCTGGGCAGCCAGGAGGCGCAGCTGCGGGACTTCGGCGTCGCCGGCAAGCATCACACCCCGTCGCCGAACGGGCCGGTGAAGACGGACCTGGCGTTCAAGGAGATCGCCAACCAGTACTTCTTCATCAGCGGCCGCAACCCCACCATCGGGCCGTTCCCGGACACCCCGCGCTTCGTGCCGGACGTGCTCGCGTACTCCAACGAGATGGTCAAGCACATGGAGCCCAACCCCTGGGCGGGGGTGAAGCTGGAGATGCCCGCCGCCTACAAGGCCAACCAGGTGCCCACCGAGGACAAGTTCACCGACGTGCTGCGCGGCCGCCGTCCGCTCGCCGACGTGGACGCCATCGTCAAGGAGTGGAAGGCGAACGGCGGCGAGGAGGCCCGCAAGCTGCTCGCCGACTCGCTGTCCAAGGAGGGCCGGTGAACGAGCCGGCCGTCCTGGCCGGGCCCGAACGGGCCCGGCCGGACGCGCCGGCCCCACCGGGCCGCCCGCCCCGCCGTCGCCCGTCCCGCCGCCGGGTGCCGCTGCGCACCCGGCTGCGCCGGGACTGGCAACTGCTCGCCATGGTGGCGCCCGGCTTCCTCGTGCTGCTGATCTTCAGCTACCTGCCGATCGCCGGCAACGTGATCGCGTTCCAGGACTACAACCCCTACCTGGGCGACAACCCGTGGCAGGCGTTCCTGCACAGCGACTGGATCGGATTCGGGCAGTTCCAGCTGCTGTTCGAAGACCCGGCGTTCTGGGACGCGTTCCGCAACACGCTGGCGATCACCGCGTTCCAGCTCGTCTTCTTCTTCCCGCTGCCGATCCTGCTGGCGATCACGCTGCACAACCTGCTGTCCAGCCGGCTGCGCGGGCTGATCCAGACCATCGTGTACCTGCCGCACTTCTTCAGCTGGGTGCTGGTGGTCACGTTCTTCGTGGCGATGCTCGGCGGGGCTGGGCTGCTCGCCCAGAGCATGCGCGAGGCCGGGCTGCAGCCGTGGAACGTGATGACCAATCCGGACACGTTCATCGTGCTGGTCACCGTCGAGGCGGTGTGGAAGGACGTCGGCTGGGGCACCATCGTCTTCCTGGCCGCGCTGTCCACCATCGACCAGAACCTCTACGAGGCCGCCGCCGCCGACGGCGCCGGCCGGTGGCGGCGGCTGTGGCACATCACGCTGCCCGGCCTGCGCCCGGTGATCGTGCTGCTGCTCATCCTGCGGCTGGGCGACGCGCTCTCGGTCGGGTTCGAGCAGTTCCTGCTGCAACGCGACGCCGTCGGCCGGCAGGCCGCCGAGGTGCTCGACACCTTCGTCTACCACTTCTCCATCGCCACCGGGAACTACGGCTACGGCGCTGCGGCCGGACTGTTCAAGGCCGTCATCGGGCTGGTGCTGATCCTGGCCGCGAACCGCGTGGCGCACATGCTCGGCGAACGAGGGATCTACTCGAAGTCATGACCACTCTCATCCGCCGGCCCTCCGGCGACCGATCCCGCCGGCCGGTGTGGCAGGAACCGCCCACACCGGTCGGTCAGGGGCTCAAGGCCGTCGTGCTCACCGTGCTGGTGGCGGGCGTGCTGTTCCCGCTCTGGGTGATCCTGGTGACCAGCCTCTCCTCCCGGGAGACCATCGCGCGGGCCGGCGGCCTGGTGGTCGTGCCCCGCGGCGTCGACACATCCGCGTACGAGACGATCTTCGCCGGTGGCGCGGTCACCCGGGCGCTGTGGATCAGTACGCTCGTCACAGTCTTCGGCACCGCCATCGCGCTGACGGTCACCGTGCTCGCCGCGTACGGGCTGTCCCGGCCGGGCACGCTGGGCCACCGCTGGCTGCTCGCGTACTTCCTGATCCCGTTCCTGGTCTACCCGCCGCTGGTGCCGCGCTACCTGGTGGTCACCGGGCTGGGCCTGAAGGACACCATCTGGGCACTGGTCCTGCCGCCGGCGATCAGCGTGTTCAACCTGGTCGTGGTGCGCGGGTTCTTCCAGGGCATCCCGTCGGAACTGCTGGACAGCGCCCGCATCGACGGCGCGAGCGACTTCCGTACGCTCGCGCGCATCGTGCTGCCGCTGTCCCGCGCGGTGATCGCGGTGGTCGGCCTGTTCTACGCGGTCAGCTACTGGAACGTCTGGTTCGACGCGCTGCTGTTCATCGACCGCAACGACATGTACCCGATCCAGCGGGTGCTCCAGAGCTACCTGCTGGCCGGGCAGGCCCCGCACACCTCCGGCGGCAGCAGCGGGGTGACCATGCCGCCGACCGAGGCGGTCAAGATGGCGGTGGTGGTGCTGACCGTCGCGCCGATCGTCGCTGTCTACCCGTTCATCCAGCGGCACTTCGTCAAGGGCGTGCTGATCGGCGCGGTGAAGGGCTGAGGCGGCGCCTCACCGCGCGCCGGGCGCGTCAGAGCACCTGGGCGCGTCAGAGCACCTGGGACAGGAAGCGTCGCAAACGGGGGTGCTCCGGCGCCTCGAACACCGCCTCCGGCGGCCCGGCCTCCAGCACCACGCCCGCGTCCATGAACGCCACCGTGTCGGCGACGCTGCGCGCGAACCCCATCTCGTGCGTCACCACGACCATGGTCATGCCGGCGGCGGCCAGGTCCGCCATCACCGCGAGCACGCCCTTGACCAGCTCCGGGTCCAGCGCGCTCGTCGCCTCGTCGAACAGCATCACCTGCGGGCGCAGCGCGAGCGCCCGCGCGATGGCGACGCGTTGCTGCTGGCCGCCGGAGAGCTGCGCCGGCCGCGCGTCGGCCTTGCCGGCCAGACCGACCAGGTCGAGCTGGGCGCGGGCGAGCGCCACCGCCTCGTCCTCGCCGAGCTTCTTGAGCTTGCGCAGCGCCAGCGTGATGTTGCGCAGCACGCTCAGGTGCGGGAACAGGTTGAACTGCTGGAACACCATGCCGATGCGCTGGCGCAGCGCGTCCGGATCGTCGCGCAGCACGCTGCGCCCGTCCAGCAGCACGTCGCCCCGGTCCGGTTCGATCAACCGGTTGATGGTGCGCAGCAGCGTCGACTTGCCGGAGCCGGACGGGCCGATCACGCAGGCCGCCCGGCCCCGGGCCACGTCGAGGTCCGCGCCGCGCAGCACCCGGTGCGCGCCGAAGGCCAGGTGCACGTCGCGGACGGCCAGGCTGACCGGGGTCGTGGTGGTGGTGGTGGTCATCGCGGTTCCCTTCCGGACGGGGTGACGTCGACCGGCTCGGCGTCGGGCTCGGGCTCGGGCGGCGCGGCCGGCCGGCCCTGCCGCAGGCGTCGGTCCAGCCAGTTGACCGCGTGGGTCAGCGGCACGGTCAGCAACAGGTAGAACAACCCGGCCAGCAGCAGCGCGGACTGGTTGCCGGTGTTGGCCGCGTAGTCCTGCCCGATCCGGAACAGCTCCCGCTGGCTGGCCAGCAGGCCGAGGAAGTAGACCAGGCTGGAGTCCTTGATCAGCGCGATGAGCTGGTTGACCCACGCGGGCAGCACCCGGCGTACGCCCTGCGGGATGATCACCAGGCGCATCGCCTCGCCCCAGGAGAAGCCGAGCGCCCGCGCGCCCTCCAACTGGGCGGCCTCCACGCTCAGGATGCCGGCCCGGAAGATCTCACCCAGGTAGGCGGCGGCGATCAGGGACAGCGCCAGCACGCCCAGCGGATACGGGTTCGGGCCCCACACCTGCATGCCCAGCGGCGCCAGGCCCACGCCGATGAGCAGGATTGTCGCCGCGGCCGGCAGGCCGCGGAACACGTCGGTGTAGACCCGCGCCGGCCACCGCAACCATCGGGTACGCGAGATGCCGGCGACGGCCAGCAGCATGCCCAGCACCGAGCCGAGCAGGGCGGCGGAGACCGCCAGGGTGAGCGTGTTGGGCAGCCCGACGGTGAGCATCTCGGGCAGCGCCTCGCGCATCGAGTCCCAGTCGAAGAACGTCTCCCACAGCGTGCTCAGTGGATCCATGTCCGCTCCGTCCGCCCCGCTCGTGCTCGGTTACCGGTTCAGGAGGCGGCCGACGGCGACGGCACCGCCACCGACCCGCTGCCCGGCTTGAAGTCGGCCGGGATCGGCCGCCCCGGGTAGTACTCGGCCTGCAGGCGGCTCCACGTGCCGTCGGCGATCACCTCGTCCAGGCCCTTGTTCAGCGCCTCGCGCAGCTTGTCGTCGCCCTTGGCCACCGCGTACGCGGTCGGGGTGGGGCTGAGCTGCTTCGCCGCGACCTTGATCTTGCCGTTGCTGTCGGCGGCGGACTTGTCGCCGATCTCGGCCGGGGCGATCCAGGCGTCGGCCGTGCCGGCCTTGAGCTGGTTGATCGCGCTGTTGTAGTCCGGCACCCGCACCGGGTCGAGGTTCTGCTTGGTGGCGTAGTCGTCCTGCACGGTGCCCTGGACGACCACGACCCGCTTGCCGGTGAGCTGGTCGAACCCGGTGATCGAGGAGCCGGCGGGCACGTCCAGGCCGAAGTAGCCGAAGTCGTAGCCGTTGCCGAAGTCGACTGTCTTCTTCCGCGCCTCGGTGATCGTGATCGAGGAGCTGCCCACGTCGAACTTGCCGCTGTTGACCTGGGCGAGCAGGCCGGAGAAGTCGGTGCCGACGAACTCCACCTTCAGGCCGATCTTGTCGGCCACGGCACGCAGCAGCTCGTTGTCGAAGCCGGTGAACTTCCCGTCCTTGAGGAAGACGTTCGGCGGGGCGTCGGTGAGCGTGCCGGCGCGGATCACGCCGGGATGGAGCAGGCCGTACGGGTTGTCGGCCGCGGCGGTGTCGTCGTTGCCGCAGGCCGTGAGCGCGGTGACGGCGAGCAGGGCGGCCGCGCCGACGGCGGCGGCACGGGTCAGGACGGTACGGAAACGCACGATGTCTCTCCAGAGTGGATGGACGCGCGGCGCGCGTCGACGCCGGCCCGCCGGACGGACGGCCGGGCCGGAGAAGGGTGGATCGGGGAAAGGAGGGTGGCGTTCGCTCAGCGCGCGAGGCGACAGGCGTCGCTGCACACCCGCATCAGGTCGACGTGACGGCGCTTGACCAGCGCGAAGCGGGCCGGGTACGCGGCGACGTCGCCGGAGGGGGTGGAGGTTGGTGCAGACATCGGTCTCCCTGGTCTGTTGCTGACCTGGGTGCCAGGCCACGCTTGCACCGGCGGCTGCCGGTGCCTGGTCTTCACCCGGGGCACCCCACCGCGGAGGAGGGTTGCCGGCCAGCGAGCCGGGGCTTCGCGCTGGCGCTCATGACCTGCCCAGAAGGCTAGCAGCACCGCCGTGGCTGCCGTCCAGCCGTTATGACCACCCTCACGCCCGGGGCCTTACCGCCGGGCCGGGACGACCGGCGCGTCCCGGCCGGTGCCGTGCCGCGACGGGCTGCGCTGCTCGTGGTAGTCCTGCTCCACGTTGACGGTCCAGACGTCGTGCTCCGCGCCGTGCGCGATGTTCTCCGCGGTCAGCATCGCCGTCAGCATCGAGTGGTCGGCGTTGTTGTACCGGTGCATGCCGTTGCGGCCGACCGGGTGCACGTTCGGCACGTACGCGGCCAGCCAGTCCCGGATCACGTCGACGTTGTGCTGGTACCGCTCGTCGTAGACCGGGTAGGCCTTCGGCATCCGGACCACGTAGCCCGCCTCCACGCACCCGGGCTTGACCAGGCCCAGCCGCTCCAGCTCGGCGGTGGCGAACCCGACCAGTTCGGCGTCCGGCGTCCGCCACATCTCGTCGCCCTCGAACACGAAATACTCCAGCCCCAGGCAGGTCCGCCCGTCCTTGACCAGGTACGGCGACCACGAGCCGAAGTTCTGGATCCGGCCCACCCGGGCCGCCGGGTCGTGCACGTAGATCCAGTTGTCCGGGAACGAGAACTCCTCCGGCACCACCAGCGCCACGGTCAGGAAGTCCCGGTACCGCAGGTCGTCGGCGGCGGCCCGCACCTCGGGCGGCGCCTCCGGGCGCATCGCCCGCACCAGCGCGGAGATCGGCATCGAGGAGATCACGTGCGCGGCCGGCTCCGTGCGCTCCCCGCCGGCGTCGGCCACCGTCACCGCGGTGGCCCGCCGCGCGGCCGGATCGCGGTGCACCTCGGTCACCCAGGCGCCGGTACGCACCGTGCCGCCGCGCTTGGCGACCTCCTCGGCGCAGCGCTCCCACATCATCCCCGGGCCGTGCTTCGGGTACTGGAACTCCTCGATCAGGCTGGTCACGTCCGTGCGGTTGCGCCGGGGCAGCAGCGCGTTGCGCATCGCCGTCGCCAGCGACAGGTTCTTGATCCGCTGGGCGGCCCAGTCGGCCTGCAACCGATCCGCCGGCATCCCCCAGACCTTCTCCGTGTACGTCTTGAAGAAGATCGAGTAGAGCCGCCAGCCGAACCGCGCCGACACCCACCCCTCGAAGTGCGACTGGTCCTTCGGCGGGCGCAGCCGGGCCCGGCCGTACGAGCCCAGACAGCGTGCCGCCTCCAGCAGCCCGAGGTTGCGCAGCGCGTTCCCGGCGTTGAGCGGGTAGTCGAACAGCGCGCCCCGGTAGTAGATCCGGCTCATCCGCGGCCGGAGCAGGAAGTCCTCGTCCGGCAGGATCTCGTGCCAGAAGTCCTCGACCCGGGCCACCTTCGTGAAGAAGCGGTGCCCTCCGATGTCGAACCGCCAGCCGTCACGCTCCACCGTCCGGCTGATCCCGCCGACCACGTCGTCGGCCTCGTAGACCCGGACCGGCCGACCGTGCCGCAGCAACTCGTACGCGGCGGTCAACCCGGCCGGTCCCGCCCCGATGATCACGGTTCCGTCGCCGTCACCCATGCCGTCCGCGCCCCCCGCCTGCCGATGCGGCAGCGCGCTTACCCACCCTGACGGCGTCCTCACCTGCCGGTCCGCACCGATTCGCGACGGCTGCGCGGGTGTGGACCGGTCCGGACGGGGAACGCGCACCGGGTTTTGCAGCCGGGCGAGTCGGCCCGAGGGCCGGACAGTGGGAGCGCGATGGCGGACGAACGGCGGGTCGACCCCGACGGCGCGGCCCTGCCCGACCGCGCGGCCGGCGGCGGGGCGCGCGCCGGGCGTACCCGGTGGTGGTCGCGGGCGGTCTCGGTCGCCCGCCGGGTGCCCGAACCGTGGGGGTTCGTGCTCGCCGTCTTCGTCGGCTCGAAGCTCGTGCTCACCCTGGTCGGCGTGCTGGTGCTCACCGCCTGGGACGGCGTGCCCGGCGCGCCGCCGGCCGCCGAGACCGGCATGCGGGAGCAGCAGGACGCGATCTCGTCGCACCGCTGGATCTCGCTCTGGTTCGCCTGGGACTCGTTCCTCTACGACCACCTGGCCCGGCTGCCGCTGGACCGGCCCTGGACCGACTTCGGCTTCCCGCTGCTCTACCCGTTCCTGGCCCGGCCGCTCGCGCCGCTGCTCGGCGGGCACACCGCCTGGGCCCTGCTGCTGGTCAGCAACGTGGCGCTGGTGTTCCAGCTCTACTTCGCGTACCGGCTGGGGGGCCGGCTGCTCGGCGGCGCCGGACCGGACGACGGCCGGCGAGCGGTCCGGTACCTGCTGCTCCTGCCGACGGCGTTCCTGTTCCAGGCGGCGCTCACCGAGTCGCTGTTCGTCTGCCTCGCGCTGGCCGCCTTCTGGTACGCCGAGCGGAGCCGCTGGCTGCTCGTCGGCGTGATCGGTTACTTCCTGGCAATGAGCCGCTCGGTCGGCTTCCTCGTGGTGGTGCCGCTGGCGCTGGTGCTGCTGCGCGAGCACGGCTGGCGGGCCGGACCCCGGGCGTGGCCGCGCCTGCTGCGCCAGGGCTGGCCGCTGCTGCTGGTGCCGGCGGGCTGGCTGACGTTCATGGCGTTCTGCCGCTGGCAGAGCGGCGACTGGTTCGCCTACCAGCACGCCCAGGAGACCGGCTGGGGGATCCGGCTGCAGAACCCGCTGGGAGTGGCCGGTTCCGCGCTGTTCGGCGGCAACTCCGCCGACGCGCTGCGGGTCTGGATCGCGGTGGCGATGGTGACGGTCGCGGCCGTCGGGCTGCGCCGCCGGGCCGACTGGCCGTACCTGGCCTACACGCTGGTCATGGTGCTGGTGCCGCTGTCGATGGGGCCGCCGGTGTACAAGAGCCTGCTGCGCTACCTGCTGGCCGCCTTCCCGGTCGCGTTCGTGCTGGCCCGCTGGGCGCGGCGGCCCGGCCTCGACGGCTGGCTCGCCGCCGCGCTGGCGCTGCTCCAGGGCGCGTTGTTCGCGGTCTGGCTCACCTACTGGACCCACCTGATCATCTGACCGCCGCCCCTCGGCCATCGCCGTCGCCGTCGCGGTCGCCGTCGCCGTCGCGGTCGCCGTCGCCGTCGCGGTCGCCGTCGCCGTCGCCGTCGCGGTCGCCGTCGCCGTCGGCGTGGCCGTGGCCGCTGTCCGGCGGGACGGCCGGGCGGGCCGCAGAATGGGCGGATGACCGACCGGCGGGTGACCCTGGACGACCTCGGCGCGTGGTTGATCAAGGGCAACGCCGATGCGGCGGACCTGACGGCCCGTTTCGCCGCCGACCCGCGCGTGACCGGCTGGTGCGTCCGCCCCGGCTACCGGGTACGCCTGATGCGCGCCGGCCAGCCGGTGGTGTTCTGGGCCAGCGGCAGCCGGGGCCGGGTGCCGTACGGCGTCTGGGGAGTCGGCCGGATCGCCGCCGCTCCCGAGCCCGGTGCGCCGGGCCGGCCGTGGACCGCGCCGCTGGACCTGACGATCGTGGACGAGCCGCTGCGGGTACGCCGCGACCTGCTGCGGGCCGACCCGCGGCTGGCCGGCGCGGAGGTGTTCCGGCAACCGCAGGCGGCGAACCCGTCCTACCTGACCGTGGCCCAGTTCGAGGCGCTGCGCGGCTACCTGCCCGTCCGGCCGAGTTGCTGATCTCGATCCGGGGACCCGGACGGTTTCGGCTTCCCGGCCGCCGTGGGCGCGGAAGACTTCGGCAACGGAGGTGTCAGTCATGGCCGGTTCTTCCCGCGTCGCCCGTACCGCGCCCGCGTCCCCGGTACGCCGGGCCGCCCAGGTGGTCGGCATCGTCTTCCTGGTGGTGGGCGTGCTGGGGTTCATCCCCGGCATCACCACGAACTACGACACGATGATGTTCGCCGGGCACGAGTCACGGGCGAAACTGCTGGGCCTGTTCCAGGTGTCGGTCCTGCACAACATCGTGCACCTGCTCTTCGGCGTGGCCGGGCTGGCGCTGTCCCGGACGGTCTCCGGCGCCCGGGCGTACCTGATCGGCGGCGGTGCCATCTACCTGGTGCTCTGGCTCTACGGCCTGGTGATCGACCACGACAGCGGCGCCAACTTCGTGCCGCTCAACGGCGCCGACAACTGGCTGCACCTGTTCCTCGGCGTCGGCATGATCGCCCTCGGGGTGGCGCTCACCCGCCGCCCGGCGCGCCGCGCCTGACAGTCCGCCGGGCGCGCTGACAGCCGGGCTGGGGTGCCGTGCCTGACGGCCGGGCCGGCGCGCGTCCGCGTACCGGCCCGCTGCCCGTTCGAAGGTGACGAGGCGCCGGTTCAGACGGCCAGGGCGGCGGTGAGCCGACGGGCCTCGGCGACCAGCCGGCTGCTGCCGCCCCGGGCCACCACGTCGGCCAGCCCGGGCACGTCGATCCGGACGCCGGTCGCGGTCGCTGCCTCCGCCGCCAGCGCGAGCAGGTCCGGCGTGCCCCGGGGTGGCGTCGGCCCGGCCAGCAGCGGCGTCAACGCCGACGCGAGCAGCCGCCAGACGCTCAGCCGGGCACCCGCCGCGACCGCGTCGCGCAGCGGGGTCACCGCCCGGGTGAGGATCACCTGCCCCTGCGCGCCCAACTCGCCCAGATGCCCGCCGACCGCTGGCGCGTCCAGGTCACCGGCGGCGGCCAGGATCAGCAACGCGTCGAGCGCGCCCACCCGGTCCGCCTCGTGCCGGGCACACAGCCCGTACGCCAGCGCCAGGTCCAGCGCGGGGCCACCAGCGCCCGTGCAGTCGGCCAACGCCGGCAGGACCGCGCCCGGCCCCGCGACGTCCTCCTGCGCGGTCGTGGCGACCTCGGCCAGGACGTGCGCGGCCACCACGCCCCGATGCCCGGGCAGGACGGTCGGCCACAGGTGGCCGGCGTCGAAGACCCGGCGGCCGATCGCCGAGGGCCGCACAGTGAGCAGGCCGAACCGGTCGTCCACGTCGGCCGGTGGCGTGAGCGCGACGAGCCGCCGTCGTTCCGGCAACTGGTCGTAGCTCCAGTCGTGGCGGCCGGACCGGTCCCGCCGGCCCACAGTTACCACCTCCTGCACCGGCGCCGGCACGCCGCCGCCGCGCAGCCAGGCCGCCAGCTCGACGCCGCCCGGCGTGCCGAGCGCCTCGGCGCGGGCCGCAAGCGGCTCATCGACCCCGGCCGGCAGGCGCAACAGCGCCTGCGCGTAGTCCCACCGCCAGTACGGCCGGTCGCCGAGCGCCGCCAGCCGCTCGTAGAGCACACTCGGTTCGACCGCCCCGGTGGCCGAGGTGGGCGCGGACAACAGCCCCGGATCGTCACGGCCGTCCAGGCGCTGCCCGGCCTCGGCCAGCCGGAGGCGGTAGAGCCACATCGGCGCGGGGCGGCCGGAGGCCACTGCGGCAGGCCCGCCGCCGGCCGTAGCCAGCGTCGAGGCCCAGCCGTCTCGGCGCCGGGTGGCGTCCCCGATACGCGCGACGAACAGCAGCAGCCGGTCGATCTCGAACGAGGGGTCGGACCGGGCCCAGATGTGCTCGTACTCGGCCACCCGCTCCCGGCGCAGCACCGGCGCCAGCGCGACCTCGAGACGGTCGCGGTCACGGGTGCCCAGCCGCAGCAGCCCGTCCATGACCCGTTCCAGCACCGAGGCCGGCCACAGCCCGCGCAGTGTCGCCGCCACCTCCTCCACCAGCTCGTCCACGTCGGCGATCGGCGGCGGCGCGGCCGGCGCCGGCAGCGGCGGCGGCAGGTCGTCGCGAGCCTCGACCACCGTGGCTACGGCAACCGGCCGGTGGCCGTGCCGCCGCGCCAGCGTCAGCGCGCGTTCGCGCAGGCCGGCGTCCGGGTGGTCGGCCGCCACGGCGAGCACCGCGCCGATCTCCGGGGCCTGGTCGGGGTGCTGCCGGGCCAGCCGGTCGAGCCAGGACACCTGCGCCCGGACCAGCGCCTTCTCCGGCCGGGCCAGCACCGTCCGGGCGGCCTCCCACAGCGCCTCCGGCTCGGCGGCGTCACCGGCCTCCCGCAGCGTCCGCTGGGCGGCGCGGGCCACCGGGCCGGGGCCGTCGGCGAGCAGCCGCAGATAGGCGCTCGACCGCACCGCCACCTCGTCCGGAGTCGGCGCGAGCAGGTCGTGCAGGATCAGGAACGGGCGCAGCGCGCCCGGCCGGTCGCCGCGCAGCAGCCGGCCGAGGACGCCGTTGAGCAGCACCGCCCGGTCGAGCCGGCCCTCCGCGGCCAGCGCCGCCAGTGCCCGTGGCAGCGCCTCCGCGCCGGTGCCGTCGCCGCGGGCCAGCTCGGTGCCCACGCCGTCCACCTCGAACAGGCGCGGCAACAGCGCGTCGAGGAACGGGTCCGCCCGCAGCCGGTCCACAGTCGGCGGGCGGGTTCCGCGCGGATCCGGCCAGCCCTGCGCGGCGGCCCACCCTCGCACGAAGTCGTCCCCCGTCGGCGGCGGCGCCTTCTCCGCCAGCAGGAGACCGGCGACGAACCGCCAGCCCGCGACCATCCGATCCCGGGGTAGTCGGTCGGCCAGCTTGTACGCCACGTCGGCCAGCCAGGTCACCCCGCGCTCCCGGGCGACGTCGACCACCGGTGCCGCGTCGACGCCGCTCAGCCAGACCGAGCGGCGGCCGAGCAGCGCGGCCACCTTCGTCGGGGTGCTCAGCGTCCCCACCGCGGCCACCGCCAGCGTTGCCGCCTCGCCCTGCCACCACCAGGCGTCCCGCCTGTGGCGCACCTCGGCGACCAGCTCGTCGCCGAGCGCCCGCCGGGCCGGTTCGTCCAACCCGGCCAGGGCCGACCGGACCTCCGACATCCTGCCGCGCACCACCGCCTCGGCGAAGCCGGTCACGACAGTGCCTCCACCGGCGCCGCGACCATCGACACGGCCAGCGCGTGCCGGCACGGCCCTCGCTGCCCGCGGTGCCGTGCCCACCAGCGGCAGGTGCAGGAGTGCGCGCCGTCCGGGTGCCGGCGTACCCGGTAGACCTCGGCGTCGGTGCGTACCGTCGCGTCCTCGCCGTCGCGCTCGACCGCGCCCCGCTCGACCAGCGCACGCGCGCCGACCAGCCGCGGGTTGTCCCGCTCCACGCGGCCCGCGTCGTAGGGCATCACCCGGTGGAAGTACGCCCCGTCCGCCACGTCGTAACCGACCCGCCCGGCGGTGCCCAACTGGGCGAGCGCGGCGCGCACCCGTTCGTCGGGCAGCGCGGAGGCGTCGGCAAGCGCGGCCACGTCGATCGTCGGATCCCAGTTGAGCAGCGCGCCGACCAGCTCCGCGTCGTCGACCACGTCGTCGCCCGCGAGCGCCGCCAGGGCCGCCCCCTCGCCGGAGAAGCCCCGGTACGGCTCGGGGGACAGCGTCAGCGACAGCCGCAGCGCGCCGGTCTCCAGCTCCCACGTGCTCGGCACGGCGGGGGAGCCGGCCCGCACCGCCGGGCCGTACACCCGCAGGGTGCGCGCGTGCCGCAGCACACCGCGCAGCGCCGCGAGCCGGCCCGCGCCGGCCAGGCAGACCGCGCCGGGCACCGGGCGGGAGGTCAGCCGCAGCGTACGCCCGGCGGGCACCGCCCACAGCACGCTCCGGTCGTTCGCGGCGGGCAGCCGGCGCAGGAACGTCGCCGCCTGCGCCGCCGCGATCTCGGCGCGCGGCTCGAAGCCGGCGGTGAGCACGTGCACCTCGGCGAAGCCGCGCAGCCAGCGGCCGGGCAGCGGCACCTTCCGCTCGACCACCGAGCCGTCCATGGTGGAGACCGTCAGGTCGTCCGGGCCGACCGCCACGTGCAGCGGCTCGATGCCGCCCACCCGGGCCAGCGCCTCCCGCAACGGCGGGTTCACGTCCACGTTCGTGGTGCCGTGGCCGCTGATCTCCCCGTCGAGCCCGGCCGGCAGGACGTCCATCCGCGCGTACACCCCGCAGCAGCCGGAGAACGACTCGAACCGCAGGCGACCCCGGCTGCCGGTGACCACCGGGTCCAGGCTGGCCGGGTTGACCGGCTGGTGGTAGCGGGTGCGGGCCACCTCGGCGACGGCGAGCAGCCCGGCCGCCGACGCGGCCGGGGCGGTGAGGAACCCGGCGAAGAAGCGCGGGTTGGCCGCCGGGCCGCCGCAGGTCTGCAGGTCGAGACCGGCGGCGCGCAGCGCGGACGGCTGAAGGTATCGGTACGTCTGGACGGCGTTCACGGCGCAGACCGTAGAGGGACCGACCGACAAAACGGCGACGGTCCTGCTAGCTTCCTCGGATGTTCGCCCACGCCCTCACCGACGACGCCGAGCTGCGTCCACTGTCGCCCTGGCACGCCGACGAGTTCCTGGCCAACCTCGACCGCTGCCGCGACCACATCTCGCCCTGGGTCGGCGCGTCCTTCGTCGCCACCGACGCCCAGTCGGCCCGCAAGGTCCTCCAGGCGTACGCCGACCGGTGGGCCCGCGACGACGGCGGCATCTGGGGCATCTGGCAGCGCGGCACGCTCGTCGGCGGCGTGCTGTTCGTGTCGCTGAGCACCGATCGCGGGGTGTGCGAGGCCGGCTGCTGGCTGGAACCCGGCGCCGAGGGGCAGGGCCTGGTCACCCGCGCCGCCCGCTTCGTCATCGACTGGGCGGTGCGGGAGCGTGGCATCCACCGCGTCGAGTGGGTCACGAAGGCCGGCAACGAGCGCAGCGTCGCCGTCGCGCGGCGGCTCGGCATGAGCCGCGACGGCGTCATGCGCGGAGCCGCACCGACGCCCGACGGGCGCGCCGACCTGGAGGTGTGGTCCGTGCTGGCACCGGAGTGGACCGCCTGACCGGGAATTTGTCGTACCCGGACGTGAACATGTGTCCATGGCTGTCCCCGCACTGGCCGACCGGTCCCCCCAGCCGCGCGCCCTGCCGCTGCGCGAGGTCCGCACCCGGCTCACCCAGCTCGTCTCCCTGGCCGAGCTGACCGACACCGTCACGCTCGTCACCCGCGACGGCGATCCCCGGCCGGTCGCCGCGATCGTGCCCGCGTCCGCCGCCCGCACCGGGGCCCAGGCCCGCGCCGACGCCGAACGCGTCGCCGCGATCAGCGCCGGCTGGGCCCGCCGCCTGGAGGAGCTGCACCGGCAGTCCAGCCGGCGGCACGCCGCCGAGCTGCGGGCGCTAGCCGACGCGCTCGCCGAGGCGTGGGCCGAACTCGACCGCCGCGCCCCGGCCGGCGACGCGGCGCTGACCCGGCTGCGCGCCGCGCACGCCGACCTGCTGCGCCGCTGACCCGTGGCGTCCCGCCGTGTACGCGGGACGCCACGGGCGTGCGGTCAGCTCCGGCCGCGCTCGGCCCGGTAGCGTCGGATCAGCTCGGCGGTCGAGGTGTCCACGTCGGCCAGGTCCGGGTCCGGGCCGGTGAGCTTCGGCGCGAGCTGGTTGGCCATCACCTTGCCCAGCTCCACGCCCCACTGGTCGAAGGCGTTGATGTCCCAGATCGCGGCCTCGGTGAACACGATGTGCTCGTAGAGCGCGATCAGCTGGCCGAGCGTCGCCGGGGTGAGCTTCGGCGCCAGGATCGATGTGGTCGGGTGGTTGCCCGTCATCACCCGGTGCGGCACCACCTCGGGCGCGGTGCCCTCGGCCTCCACCTGCTCCCGGGTGCGCCCGAAGGCCAGCGCGGCGGTCTGGGCGAAGAAGTTCGACATGAACAGGTCGTGCATGTCGCCCAGGTCGTGGTTGGGCCGGCTGAACGCGATGAAGTCCGCCGGGACCAGCCGGGTGCCCTGGTGGACGAGCTGGTAGAAGGCGTGCTGACCGTTGGTGCCCGGCTCACCCCAGAAGATCTCCCCGGTCGGGTACGTCACGGGGGAGCCGTCGACGCGTACCGACTTGCCGTTGCTCTCCATGGTGAGCTGCTGGAGGTAGGCCGGGAACCGGTGCAGGTACTGCGAGTAGGGCAGCACCGCGTGGGTCTCCGCGCCGAGGAAGTCGGTGTACCAGACGTTGAGCAGGCCGAGCAGCGCCGGCACGTTGCGCTCCACCGGAGCGGACCGGAAGTGCTCGTCGACCGCGTGGTAGCCGGCCAGCATCTCGCGGAACCGGTCCGGTCCGATCGCCAGCATGACCGACAGGCCGACGGCCGACGGCAGCGAGTAGCGTCCGCCCACCCAGTCCCAGAAGCCGAACATGTTCTCCGGGTCGATGCCGAAGTCCCGGACCCGCTGCTCGTTGGTGCTGACCGCGACGAAGTGCCGGGCGACCGCGTCGTCGTCCGCGTCCAGCCCGGCGAGCAGCCAGCGCCGCGCCTGGTCGGCGTTGGCGAGCGTCTCCTGGGTGGAGAACGTCTTGGACACCACCACGAACAGCGTGCTCGCCGGGTCCAGGTCGACGGTCTTGTCGTGGATGTCGGTCGGGTCGATGTTCGAGACGAATCGGCAGCTGATGCCCGCGTCCCGGTACGCCTTCAGCGCCTCGTACGCCATCACCGGCCCGAGGTCGGAGCCGCCGATGCCGATGTTGACCACTGTGGTGATCCGCTCCCCGGTGTGGCCGCGCCACGAGCCGGAGCGCACCCGCTGCGCGAACGCCGCCATGCGGTCCAGCACGGCGTGCACGTCGGCGACCACGTCCTGGCCGTCCACGGTGAGCGAGGCGTCCGGGGGCAGGCGCAGCGCGGTGTGCAGCACCGCCCGGTCCTCGGTGACGTTGATGTGCCGGCCGGCGAACATGGCCGCGATCCGGTCGGTCAGTCCGACCCGCTCGGCGAGCGCGCCGAGCAACGCGACCGTCTCGTCGGTGACCAGGTTCTTGCTGTAGTCAACGTGCAGGTCGGCGACCTCACCGGTGAGCCGCTCACCCCGCTGCCCGTCGGCGGCGAACAGGTCGCGCAGGTGCGTGCCGCGCATCGCCTCGGCGTGCTTGCGCAGCGCCTGCCATTCGTCGGTGGTGGTGACGTCCACAGCCATCGGGTCGATCTTCTCCTTCACGACGGGCGGTCGGCCGGCCTGCGCCGGCGAACCCCACAAGCCTGCCACCCGGACCGGTCGCGCGCGACGCGACCCGGCCGCGATCACCGTGTGGGCGGGTGTTTCCGGCCACCGCTCCGGGACACGCCGTTGGGACGTCTGTACGACACGCCGGTTACTGAGTGACATCCTTCGATAGCGGACCGTAGTATCCAGCGTTGCTGCCCGAACGCGTCGAGGGGGTGCCATGGCCGGGGTGATCCGTCCACGTCCGCCGTCCGAGCCGGAGGAACCGGTAGGGGAGACGACCCTGCCCGAGCTCGTCGATCCGCACTGGATGCACCGGGCCACCGAACTGGCCCACACCGGCTTCTGGTCGGTGGCGCGCCGGTTGCCCGCGCTGATCCGCGAGGCGATCAGTCTCGCCTGGGCGACCAGCCGCCGGGACACCGCCGCCTCGCTGGGCCTCAACGTCGCCGCCGGCGTGCTCACCACGCTGGGCCTGCTCGCCACCACCGGAGTGCTCCACCAACTGTTCGCGGCGGGTCCGACACCGGACCGGATCCGGGCGGCGCTGCCCGCCCTGGCAGTGGCGGCGGCCGCCGTCGCCGGGCGCGGCGCGCTGACCATCGCCGCCGGATGGGCGCAGGCCCGGCTCGTACCGCAGATCAACTTCACAGTGGAGCGGCGGCTGTTCGAGACGACGTCCGCCGTGGAACTGGCGGCCTTCGACGACGCCGGCTTCGCCGAGGAGATGGACCGCGCCCGCGACCGGGGACTGGCCGAGGCGGGCTCCCTGGTCGACGACACGGTCAACCTGGTCACCGGCGTGGTCGGCGTGATCGCCACGGCCACCGCCGTGACGATCATCCACCCGCTGCTGCTGCCCTGCCTGGTCGTCGCCGCCGCGCCGGAGGCGGTGACGGCGGTGCGGATGGCCCGCCGCCAGCACGTCGACTGGCTCGCCCGCATCACCCGGCGGCGACGCAAGTGGATGCTGGGCGACCTGATGGCCAACCGGCACACCGCGGCCGAGATCCGCGTCTACCAGATGCGCGACTTCCTGCTCTCGGAATACCACCTCATGACGCGCCTGGAGACCCGCGCCGAGCTGCGCCTCGCCCGGGCGCAGACGGTCACCCGGGCGATCGGCCTGTCCATCACGGGCGTCGCCACGTTCGGGCTCTACGTGGTGCTGGGCGCGTTGCTGGTGGGTGGTGTGGTGGCGCTCGCGGCAGCGGCCACCGCGCTGCTCGCGCTCCAGTCCGCGCGGACGAGCCTGCGCACGGCGGTCTTCGCCACCAACTCGCTCTACGAGGACGCCCTCTACTACCAGGACTACCGCGACTTCCTGGACCGGGCGACGCGGCGGATCCCGGCGGGCGGGCACCTGCCGGTCGCCGGGTTCACGCGCATCGACGTCGAGCGGGTCAGCCTGCGCTACCCGGACACCGACACGGCGGCCGTCGACGAGGTGAGTCTGACGGTCCGGCGCGGCGAGGTGATCGCGCTGGTGGGAGAGAACGGCTCCGGCAAGACCACGCTCGCCAAGCTGATCGCCGGCCTCTACCGTCCCACCGGCGGCACGATCCGATGGGACGGCGTGGACGCCGCCGAGCTGGACCCCCGGCAGACCGCCGCCCAGGTCGCGGTGATGAGCCAGGACTGGTGGAAGTTCCCGTTCACCGCCCGCCAGAACATCCGGGCCGGCCGCCACGACCGCGTCGGCGGGCCCGGCCCCAGCGTCGAGACCGCCGCCCGCGACGCCGCGGCGCACGACATGATCAGCGAGCTGCCGTTCGGGTACGACACGCTGCTCGACCGGCAGTTCAAGAACGGGCAGGACCTGTCCGGCGGGCAGTGGCAACGGCTGGTGGCCGCCCGCGGGCTCTACCGCGACGCCCGGCTGCTGATCTGCGACGAGCCGTCCGCCGCGCTGGACGCACGTGCCGAGCACGCCCTCTTCCAGCACCTGCGTCGGCACCCGGACCGGGCCGTCGTGCTGATCACCCACCGGCTCGCCAACGTCCGGCACGCCGACCGGATCCTCGTGATGGACCACGGCCGGCTCGTGCAGTCAGGTGACCACGACACGCTGATGGCCCAGGGTGGGCTCTACCGCGAGCTGTTCGAGTTGCAGGCGGCCGGCTACCTCGCCGGCAGCGCGGAACCCGCCGACGGTTGACCTCCAGCGCACTCGAACTCCTACCGTGACCGGACCGCGCGCCACCCGGCCGGCGCGGTGCAACCCAGGGAGTTCACATGCGCTATCGCGTCCTCGGCGGCACCGGCATCGAGGTCAGCGTCCACTGCCTCGGCACCATGATGTTCGGCGCGGTCGGCAACCCCGACCACGACGACTGCGCCCGCATCGTCCACGCGGCACTGGACCGCGGGATCAACTTCGTGGACACCGCCGACATGTACTCGGCCGGCGAGTCGGAGGAGATCGTCGGCAAGGCCCTGCGCGGCCGGCGCGACGACGTGGTGCTCGCCACGAAGGTGCACTTCCCGATGGGGGAGGGGCCCAACCGCGGCGGCAACTCGCGACGCTGGATCGTCCGGGCGGTGGAGGACAGCCTGCGCCGGCTGGGCACCGACTGGATCGACCTCTACCAGGTGCACCGTCCGGACCACACCACCGACGTCGAGGAGACGCTCGCCGCGCTCACCGACCTGGTCCGGGCCGGGAAGATCCGCGCGTTCGGCTGCTCGACCTTCCCGGCCGAGGAGATCGTGGAGGCGCACCACGTCGCCGACCGGAGGGCGCTCGGCCGGTTCCGCACCGAGCAGCCGCCGTACTCGATCCTGGCGCGCGGCGTCGAGGCGTCGGTGCTGCCGGTCTGCCGCCGCTACCGGATGGGCGTGCTGGTGTGGAGCCCGCTGGCCTCCGGGTTCCTGTCCGGCCGGTACCGGCAGGGCCGGCCCGTCGACCTCGGCGCCGGACGGCCGGCGCTCACCCCGGCCCGGTTCGACCCGGCGCTGCCCGGCAACGCCGCGAAGTACGCCGCCGTCGAGGACCTGGTCACGCTCGCCGGCGAGGCGGGCTGCACGCTGCCGCAGCTCGCCGTGGCGTTCACCGCCGCGCACCCGGCGGTCACCTCGGCCATCATCGGGCCGCGCACGATGGACCAGCTGGACGCGCTGCTGGCCGGGGCGGAGCTGACGCTCGACGACGCGGTGCTGGACCGGATCGACGAGATCGTCCCGCCCGGCGTGAATCTCTACCAGCC